>CAYOOG010000146.1:0-5684 GCA_964405515.1 uncultured Alphaproteobacteria bacterium
ACCAGCCGTCGGCGTTACGTTCGAGAACACGCCACCGCCCAGCATCAACGTCGCAGCAGAACCGGTACAACCGCAAGTGACCTGCACCGTCAGCGAGTTAATACCCGACAACGAGCCACCAACAGCAGTCACGACATCGTCAATAGTCATCTGCCAAGCAGCATTCGTCGGTACGGAAGCCTGAATAACCGTGCTCGCTGTACCAATCGTCGTGCCGGTTGCCTGATCCCGCACTGTCGCCATGAAATTACCGGCGAAGGCTGAAGCGTTGGTACCACGAATAACCGAGATGAATGACGGGTTACCGGAAAGAACCGGAGCAAGGAAGGCATTCAAACCACCCAAAACCCAAGTACCGAAAGCCGTCAAACTGCCCCCAGTCGAGGAAGCACGGGCACCCGCCGCCACCTGCGCCGTATTGGTCGTGCCGGTTACCGCCATATCCCAAGTGCCCTCACTCAGTGTCGATGTGCCGCCCACGTTTACAACTACCGGAATAGCAACACCACCCTGAATTGTCGTGGTCGCAGTATTTGTACCACCATAATTCCACGTCACTGTGTCGGTAGTGGTATTGATCGTTCCGGCCACATCAGCCGCTGTGCCACAAGTGCCATCACCGACAGTAGGTGGCGTTACTCCGCCCAGATCAAGGCAGACAGCCGAAACATTGCCTCCAGTCAAAGGAATACTGGTCGAGAGCACGAGATCGTACGCGCCACCCGCGCCATCAAGCTGCGAAGATGCCAAGTGGGCTGCTGTACCCGTCACATCAGTACCCGCGCCGCTAGCCAACGTCACAGTACCAAGGGTTGCCGCGGTGGCAACCGAAACGCCGGTTACAGCCGTGAACTGCTGGAAGGATGTCGCCCCGTTAATAGTCGCCGACGCGCCGGCGGTTAGGGTCGTGCTAGCACCAGCGCCAACCGTTAGAACGGTCGTGGTCGCGGTCTCCAACGGTGCCGAAAAACTCGGGTCCGCGGGAAGCGCCATTTCGCCGGTCAAGGTCACGGTCCCGGCCGCCGCAACACCGTCAATCCCGGCCACGCCGAAGTTGAAAGAGAAGGCGTCGCCCGTTACGGCGGCGGCGGCAGCAGTACTCATTTCCAGAAGTACCGTACTATCCGTCGCCGCGCCACCTGAAATAACCGTCAGAGTCGAGCCGGCCACAGTGGCAGTACCAGCGGCACCATCAACAACTCCGAGCCTGCTGAAAGGCACGCCGCCCCAGGTCCCCGCGCTCAACGTTCCCCTGTACAGGCGCGTCGTATTCGCCGCAACACCATTGGTTAGGACAAATTCCGATTCAAACATAGTATTTGCACCACTGGCCATCACCGTCACGCCCGACGATCCAGTTAGATCATGGGAAACAGTCGATCCTCCTACAATACTAGCAAAAGGAAAGGTCGCGGTCCCAGCGGCGCCGTCGTCAACGGCAATAAATAACGTCGCCGCGTTAGCAACGCCGTAACTCACGCCGGCAAGCGACGTCGACGCGATCATCGCAGCGGCAAAACGTGAAAAAGTTCTATTCATTGGTAATTACTCCATCCCTTATTATCGAGCAGGTACTCGGGTATCTGATTGGTCCCTAAACTCGGTCGTTAACTCCTGTTAACTTTGACAGGCAATTCTGCACATTTCCGCCGCTAGCCGGCCAATGCGCGTTGAGGCAGCATGGTTGATGCGGCCCCAGCTTGTCAAGCGGTAAAATACGGAAATTTTCAACCCCCGTAAAGGCTTACTCCCAAACGTGACATCATTGAAGTCACCTTCTCCGTTTCGTGACACCATTGGGAAGCAATAGACTAACACGACCAAACACTAGGTTCCACCGTACAATTCCTGCAATTTCCGCGGTTTTCGGGGCTAGAGAGAAGGCCTGGAACACCGCAGAAATCAACCGACTTAGGGATCAAAGTGGCTGAATTTAACGGATTTTCCCTCAAGGTCTGCACTGGAAATATCCTCAAATTCAATTCCTTAATAGCGGGTAGATTGCACACCGCGAACGCCGACGAAGCCCCCGAAAGGCACCGGCGCTCGGCTTTTTCGCCAGAATAGGGTAAGAAATGTAGCCAACAGAACCTAACGAGGCTGACGCCCCTGTCCGGCGCGGCTATAAAGGCCACTTTAGGAAGACCGAGGTATGAATTCAGCAGAGGCATCACGGAACAGCCTGCGGGCCCCGCCGGAGTCTGGGCGGCTAGGCGAAATCCTGTTGCGCGAAGGCAGCATCCAAACGGAGGATTTGGAGAAAGCCCTGGCCTTCCAGGCTCAATATGGTGGGCGGATCGGGAGTATTCTCGTCCGCATCGGGGCGGTTGCCGAAGACGCCATGCTTATGGCAGTATCGCGGCAAATTGAATTGCCCCTGATCACCGGCGACGACTTGCCTGACAATTCCAACGCATTCTTGAGTATGGCAGAAGTGAGCGGTATCGACCCCGATTGGTGGATCGACCAGGAGATTTTGGCGTGGGAAACTGTGGAAACCGCGCCTGACGGCTCCGACGAGGCAAGCTTGAACTGCGTCGCCCGCGATCCGCTCTCTCCCGATCTGCCTGAGACCGTGGAGCGCGCCTTTGGCGGACGACCGGTCACTTGGTGGCTGGCTCGAAATCGCGATCTGGACCGTGCCCTCAATCTGTTACGTGAGGAAAATCGTCATCGGCACCGTGACGCCGGGGACGAAATAAGTCATTTGCGCGAATTGGCCGAAGAGGCTCCGACAGTAGAATTGGTAAGCAACACATTGGCTCAGGCCTTCGGCGAGGGCGCCTCTGACGTGCATATCGAACCCGCTGAGAGCCATTTCGATATCCGCTACCGCATTGACGGGGTGCTGCAAGCCCGCGCAAACCTGTCCCGGGAACGCTTTGACGCCGTTGCCTCACGCATCAAACTGATTGCTGGACTGGATATCGCAGAACGCCGGATGCCTCAGGATGGGCGACTAAGCACCAGGATTAGCGGTCAGGACGTCGAAATCCGTGTCTCCTGCCTGCCTGGAGTCTGGGGAGAGTCCATCGTCATGCGACTGTTGCCCAAGGAAGCCGAGAATTACAGTCTTGAGGCCCTGGGCATGGAAGAGGATCACCTGGCCGCCTACGCCAAATGGATTTTGGAGCCACACGGTATTATACTGGTTACCGGCCCAACGGGCGCCGGCAAATCGCGTACGCTGTACAGCACTTTGGAAGCTATTAATGACGGCCAGTCCAAGATCATCACTGTCGAGGACCCGGTAGAGTACAACGTGGCCGGGGTAACACAAGTCCAGGCCAAGGCAGAAATCGGCTTCACCTTCGCCGAGGCGTTACGCTCGATCCTTCGGCAGGATCCGGATAAGGTGATGGTCGGCGAAATTCGCGACCTGGAGACGGCCGAAATCGGAGTGCGCGCATCCTTGACCGGCCATATGGTGTTTTCCACTTTACATACCAATGATGCCATCAGCGCCTTCATGCGATTGGTCGATATGGGCCTAGAGCCATTTTTGGTGGCGACATCGCTCACCGCTGTAATGGCACAGCGCCTTATACGCAGGATTTGCCCGGACTGCGCCCAGCCTGATCAGCCAGAGCCCCATGTGCTGGCCCTGGTCAAGGCGATGAAGGCCCAAGGCGATACCATGATGGCCGGCGAGCCGAGGTGGTTGAAAGCGGCTGGATGCAAGAAGTGTCAGGGCACCGGCTATCGCGGCCGCACAGGCATTTACGAGCTGGTCTCAGTCACCCAGGAAATCCGCGATGCCGTGCTTTCCGGCGCCTCGACCCATGAGTTGGAGGCCATCGGACGCACTCAGGGCTACCGCAACTTACGCGAGGACGGCCTCATCAAAGCCTGGAAGGGCATTTCCAGCATTGATGAAATCATGCGCGTGACCGGCGGATTTGTGGACGAATAAACGCCCTAATCGGCCTCGGCGCCCTTGCAATGCCGCCGCCAAATCATTCGGTAGACCTCTTCCAAGGTGCGCGTAAAGCCCACGGCGTCTAACAATGGGGTTGCCTTGAGCCGTTCCCTCATGCCAGACCGCAGCCCATCCAAGCGTTTCAGGTCGTTGGCCAGGGTAACCGCGAGATCAACGTATGCTTGTTCATCGGCGGCGATAAATTCGACCAACCCAATATTGTTGAGCAAACTTTCCCCCACCCGTCCCGCATGACGATTTCCCCTAAGCGTTATGACGGGCACGCCCATCCACAATGCCTCGCACGTCGTCGCCGTGCCGTTATAGGGAAATGGGTCAAGTCCTATATCCACTCGGTTATAGGTCGCCATATGGTCGCGATCCGCTTCTTCCGCTTCAAGGAACTCAAGCCGATTCGCCTCGACACCACAATTGGCAAATGCGTTCCGAAACAACAAACGGGTTTCATCATCAGCAAAGTGACCGTGCTTGATTATCAGGCGGGCGCCCGGCACCGCTAAGAGAATTCGGCACCAGACATCTATGACCCGCTCCGAAACCTTGGATACATTATTGAACGAACCAAAGGTAACGTGCCCGCACTCTAAAGCCGGCAGGCCAGAAACATTAGGCGCAAAATCTGGGGGCGTGTAACAATGGAACCCCTTCGGCAGCCGCACAACCTCCTCTGAGGAATAGTCGTCGCCCTCGTCTTCCGGGTCCGCCCACTGGTCGCTGATGCGGTAGTCAATGGCCTCTAGGCCAGTAGTCCCAGGATAACCCAAATAAGTTACTAGGACCGGCGCCGGTTTTCGCGCGAAAACAAGCAGGCGGTTCTCTATATCATGCCCTGACAAATCGACGAGGATATCGATTCGATCGTCGCGGATGATGGCTGCTAGGGCCTCATTTGAAACCGCCGAGACTTCGCGCCAAGCATTCACCAATTCCTTTAATCGGGTTGAGACTTCGTCATCTTCCGGCCAGTTATAATAGCAATAAGTCTCAAATTCTTGCCGGTCGTAGGATGTTAGGATTGCTTCCATAAATGCACTCACGGAATGCCGCCTCAAGTCCGCCGACACATAGCCCACCCTCAATTTTTTTTCGCAATCTCCAGGGCCGTTCCGGGCCAGTTCCATCCGTTCGCAACGCGCGGCATGCCACTTCTGCCAACGATGTGCCTCCTGCCAAATACTCTGCGATGTTTCTTCCTCTGCGTATTGCATGAAAAACAATTGGGAGGAGTGATCTTTGGACTGAGCACGGCGCACATCGCTCGCATTGGCGATCAGCTCCCGACCTTGACGAAATCTGCCGCGGCGAAGATGGCAATACCCGAGGTTGACTCTTGCTGCCGACAACTCTTGGTCAATTTCAATTGCTTTCTCGAATGCTTCCCTGGCCTCAGCCAGTTTGCCATGCTCCTGAAATGCCACACCCAAATTGTTATAGGCTCTCGCGCTATCGGGTCTAAGAATGATTGCCTGACGATGCGCCTCAACGGCCTCGTCCAATTTACCCTGACCCGTTAATGTCACACCAAGGTCAGTATGAACCTCAAAATTATTGGGTTCGATTTCGAGAATTTGGCGAAAGACTCTTTCCGCCTCTTCCAGCCGACCCAAATCTTGAAAAACTCCTGCCAAGTTGCCAAGGCATTCCCGGCTCTGCGGATTGATTTCGAGCGCAGCCTGGAAGCAGGATAAAGCCTCATCAAACCTGTTCTGGTTCCCCAACAAACTTCCCAGATTGCCATGCGCTG
>CAYOOG010000147.1:0-5624 GCA_964405515.1 uncultured Alphaproteobacteria bacterium
GAGGTCGCGGGTTCGAGTCCCGTCACTCCCGCCACATTCATAATTTATTAAGAATATTCAGCCTACCGTCGATGGGAAATTGGCGCTTTGAGAAAGGCTCTCAACGCCCTGAAATTAAGCGTGAAATCGCGACGGCGCGCCTTGATTCCTGGGCCTTCGCGACTATAATCGGCGCTCCCGGTCGGGCGGCGTTCAAGCGGACGGCGCCGGACCCCGGGAACCGGTTATCCAGTGGGATTGTCCCGACGCATTCCGTGCCGTCGCAATCCGGGCTTCAAGGGCAAACGAGATGGACGCGGCGCTGCAGGATCTCCTCCTCGAATACCTGCCGATCCTCATTTTCCTGGGTGTCGCCCTGGCCCTCTCCGCGGTCATTTTGCTGGCCTCCTTCATCATTGCCCGGCAAAATCCCGACAGCGAAAAGCTTTCGGCCTACGAGTGCGGCTTTGAGGCCTTCGAGGACACGCGCAGCCATTTTGACGTGCGCTTCTATCTGGTCGCCATCCTGTTTATCATTTTCGACCTTGAGGTCGCCTTCCTCTTCCCCTGGGCGGTGGCCTTAGGCGATATAGGCCTCTACGGCTTCTGGTCCATGGTCGTGTTCCTCGGCATCCTCACCGTGGGGTTTGTGTACGAGTGGCGGAAAGGAGCTCTGGAGTGGGAGTAGAACAGGGCGCCGGGCCGCGGAATAGAATGGGGGAAGCGGGCCAAGTCGTCATCACACCGGACAGCCAAGACCAGTTTCGCCACTATTCAAATGAACTGGCGGACAAGGGATTCCTGGTCACAACCATCGATGAACTGGTCAATTGGGGCCAGACCGGGTCGCTGTGGTGGATGACCTTCGGCCTGGCTTGTTGCGCCATCGAAATGATGCACGCTTCCATGCCGCGATTTGATCTGGAGCGCTTCGGTGTCGCCCCGCGCGCCAGCCCGCGCCAGTCGGACGTGATGATCGTGGCGGGCACGCTGACCAACAAGATGGCCCCGGCCTTGCGCAAGGTTTACGACCAGATGGCCGAGCCGCGCTACGTCATTTCAATGGGGAGCTGCGCCAACGGCGGCGGCTATTACCATTATTCCTATTCCGTGGTGCGGGGTTGCGACCGCATCGTACCCGTCGACATCTACGTCCCAGGCTGTCCACCGACGGCCGAGGCGCTGATATACGGCATCCTGCAATTACAAAGGAAAATCCGGAGAACCGCGACCATCGCCAGGTAAGGCGGCGCGCCGGATACAAAGAGACGACGGAGCACCATGGACGAAGCCCTTCGCGAACTCGGCGAATATATCGCTACTGCCCTGCGGGAAGCCGTTACCGGCCACGCGGTCGCCAATGGCGAGCTTACGCTGACAACACAGCCGGGTCAGATCGCCGCCGTGCTTACGTTCCTGCGCGACGACAGCGCCTGCCGCTTCAAGCACCTGATCGATATTTGCGGGGTCGACTATCCCGATCGCGCGAAACGTTTCGATGTGGTCTATCACTTGCTCAGCATTACCCAGAACCAGCGCGTGCGCGTCAAGCTGGAGGTCGACGACGGAGAGCCGGTGCCGTCGGCGACGCGAATCTTTTCTTCCGCCGGCTGGTACGAGCGCGAGGCCTGGGACCTGTTCGGCATCATGTTTTCCGACCACCCGGATCTGCGCCGCCTTCTCACGGACTACGGCTTCGAGGGCCATCCCTTGCGTAAGGATTTCCCGCTCAGCGGATTCGTCGAGATGCGCTACAACGACGAGCTGAAACGCTGCGTTTACGAACCCGTGTCCCTGACCCAGGAATTCCGCTCATTTGACTTCATGAGCCCGTGGGAGGGGGCCAAGTACGTCCTGCCCACGGACGAAGACGCCGGTGGCGACGGCGACGCGGCGCCCGAGACGGACTCCGACTGACATGTCTGAAACGGAATTCTCCAACTACACCATCAATTTTGGGCCGCAGCACCCGGCGGCTCATGGTGTCCTGCGCCTGGTGCTGGAACTCGATGGAGAAATCGTCGAACGCGCCGATCCGCACGTGGGCCTCCTGCACCGGGGTACGGAAAAGCTGATCGAGAACAAGACCTACGTTCAATCCGTACCCTATTTCGACCGCCTGGATTATTCCTCGCCCATCAATCAGGAGCACGCCTTTGTGCTCGCCGTCGAAAAGCTTTTGGGGCTCGAGGTGCCGGCCCGGGGGCAGTACCTGCGCATACTGTTCAGCGAGATCGGGCGCTTGCTCAACCATATTCTGGGTGTAACCACGGGCGCCATGGATGTCGGCGCTTTGACGCCTCCGCTCTGGGGATTTGTCGAGCGCGAGAATCTCATGGTGATCTGCGAGAAGGTCTCCGGCGCCCGCATGCATTCAGCCTATTTCAGGCCGGGTGGCGTGCATCAGGACATGCCGGATGGCCTGGCCGACGAAATCATGGCCTTCTGCGGGAGATTTCCGCAGATGGTCGCCGATCTGGAGACCCTGCTGACCGACAATCGCATCTTCAAGCAACGCACCGTGGACATCGGCGTGGTCAGCGAGGAGGACGCCCTGGATCTGGGGTTCACCGGCGTGATGTTGCGCGGCTCCGGCGTTCCCTGGGACTTGCGCCGGGCGCAGCCCTATGAGTGCTACGAAGATCTGGATTTCCTCATTCCCGTCGGCAAGAACGGCGACTGCTACGACCGTTACCTGTGCCGCATGGAAGAAATGCTGCAAAGCGTGAAGATCATAGAGCAATGCATTGAACGCATGCCCGGCGGGCCTGTTTCATCGGTGGACCGAAAGGTCGTGCCGCCCAAGCGCGGCGAGATGAAGCAGTCCATGGAATCGCTGATCCATCACTTCAAGCTTTACACCGAAGGCTTTCACGTGCCCGAGGGCGAGGCCTACGCCGCCGTGGAAGCGCCCAAGGGAGAATTCGGCGTCTATCTGGTCTCCGATGGCTCCAACCGGCCTTATCGTTGCAAAATCCGGGCGCCGGGCTTTGCCCACCTGCAGGCCATGGAATACATGCTGAAGGGCCATATGCTTGGTGACGCGCCGGCGATCATGGCGACACTCGATATTGTGTTCGGGGAGGTCGACCGATGAGCGCGAACGGAAACGGCGCCGTGACCGGGCCAGATAGCTTTGCTTTCACGGCGGCCAACGAAAAAGCCGCGAAGAAGATCATCGGCAAGTATCCAAAGGGCCGCGAGGCGAGCGCCGTCATGCCGCTGCTCGACCTGGCGCAACGGCAAAGCGATGGCTGGTTGCCCCGCGTCGCCATTGAATACGTCGCGGCGATGCTCAATATGCCGCCCATGCGCGTGCTCGAAGTGGCGAGCTTCTACACCATGTACAATCTCGAGCCCGTGGGCCGGAACCACGTTCAGGTTTGCACCAATCTGCCGTGCTGGTTGCGCGGCGCTGATGAAGTCGTTGGCGCCTGCCGGAAGACCCTTGGCGTCGATCTTGGCGGCTCATCGGAAGATGGCGAATTTACACTCAGCGAGGCGGAATGCCTCGGCGCCTGCGTCAATGCACCGATGATGCAGATTAACGACGACTACTACGAAGATTTGGATGCGGATAGCACCAAGGCAATCCTGGAGGCACTCAAGCGCGGGGAGAAGCCGGAAGCCGGGCCTCAGACGCCGCGTCAGTCCTCCGAGCCCCTGGGTGGGCGGACGACCTTGCTCGGTGAGGGAGGGGACGGCTGATGCTGCGCGATCGTGACCGCATCTTTACCAACCTCTATGGCTTCGAGGATTTTGCCCTTGATGGCGCCAAGGCGCGCGGAGATTGGGACAATACCAAGGCGCTGCTGGACAAGGGCCGGGACTGGATCATCGGCGAGATCAAAGATTCCGGCTTGCGCGGCCGCGGCGGCGCGGGCTTCCCAACGGGCCTCAAATGGTCGTTCATGCCCAAGGAAAGCGATGGCCGTCCGTCTTATCTGGTGGTCAACGCCGATGAAGGCGAGCCCGGGACCTGCAAGGACCGCGACATTCTGCGCCACGACCCTCACAAATTACTCGAGGGTAGTCTGATCGCCGGCTTCGCCATGAATGCCGTCGCCGCCTACATCTATATTCGCGGCGAGTTTTATCGCGAGGCCGAGAATCTCCAAGCGGCGATTGACCAAGCCTACGACGCCGGTTTGATCGGCAAGAACGCCTGTGGCAGCGGCTTCGATTTTGACATCTTTATCCACCGTGGCATGGGCGCCTACATCTGCGGCGAGGAATCGGCGCTCATTGAAAGCCTTGAAGGCAAGAAGGGGCAGCCGCGCCTGAAACCGCCATTCCCGGCCAACGTCGGTGCCTGGGGCTGCCCAACCACGGTCAACAACGTCGAGAGCATTGCCGTTGCGCCCACGATACTGCGCCGTGGCGCGGACTGGTTCTCGGGCCTGGGGCGGCCCAACAACACCGGCACCAAGGTCTTTTGCATTTCCGGCCACGTGGAAAAGCCCTGCAACGTCGAAGAGGAAATGGGCATTCCGCTGCGCGAACTGATTGAAAAGCACGCGGGCGGTGTTCGTGGCGGCTGGGACAATCTTCTGGCGGTCATTCCCGGCGGATCATCCGTGCCCATGCTGCCTAAGAGCATTTGCGAAAGCGTGTTGATGGACTTCGACTCCTTGAAGGAAGAAAAGTCCGGCCTTGGCACGGCGGCGGTCATCGTCATGGACAAGTCGACCGATCTGGTCCGCGCCATCGCCCGGCTTGCGCGTTTCTACAAGCACGAAAGCTGCGGCCAGTGCACACCCTGCCGCGAGGGTACCGGCTGGATGTGGCGGGTCATGGAACGTCTGGCCGATGGCCGCGCCGACATTGCGGAGATCGATCTGTTGCTGGAAGTCACTACTCAGGTCGAAGGGCATACCATTTGTGCGCTTGGTGACGCCGCCGCCTGGCCAATTCAGGGTTTGATTCGGCACTTCCGGCCGGAAATGGAAGCCCGCATCGTCGAGCGCCAAAAGCGCGCCCCGGACGCAGCGTGAGGATGGACCGATGCCGACGCTGACAATTGATGGCCAGGAAATCACGGTCGAGGAGGGCACCTCCGTCCTGCAGGCCTGTGAGCAGTTGGGCATAGAAATTCCGCGCTTTTGTTATCACGAGCGGCTGACCATCGCCGGCAGTTGCCGCATGTGTCTGGTGGAGATGGAAAAAGCGCCAAAGCCCGTGGCTTCCTGCGCGCAGCCGGTTGGCGAGGGCATGGTCATACATACCGATTCCCCGACCGTGCAAAAGGCCCGGCGCGGCGTCATGGAGTTCCTGCTGATCAACCACCCCCTCGATTGCCCGATTTGCGATCAGGGCGGTGAATGCGATTTACAGGACCAGGCGATGGCTTATGGCCGCCATTTTAGCCGTTATGGTGAGAACAAGCGGGCGGTTAAGAACAAAGATGTCGGCCCGCTGATCGAAACCATCATGACGCGCTGCATTCACTGCACACGCTGCGTCCGTTTCGCCGATGAAATTGCCGGCGTTGAGGAATTCGGCGCGGTGTTCCGCGGTGAGCATATGGAAATCGGCACCTATGTAGAGAAGGCCGTCTCTTCCGAACTGTCCGGCAATATGATCGATTTGTGCCCGGTTGGCGCGCTGACCTCCAAGCCCTTCGCCTTCACGGCGCGCTCGTGGGA
>CAYOOG010000148.1:0-5508 GCA_964405515.1 uncultured Alphaproteobacteria bacterium
AACCTGCGCCAAACTCTCTCATAGGAGTTGGACCACTTAATGGGGGCAGGTCAGTTTTCCTCGATCAGGTCGCAATTGTGCACGACCACCAGCCACGGCGCGGTAACGGCCTCGAACGACACGGTGACCGGCTCGCCCGAGGCTACGATGGGGTCTCCGGCCTCATAGGGCACGCCCCACTGGACGCAAGCGCCCTCCGGCCCCCGGGACGCAACCTCCACAAGCTCAGCAGAGGCCCCGGCCTGGGCGAGGTCGGAAACCGCCGCGTTACCCTTGAATTTTATGGCTGAAAACAGCGGCGAAGCCGGGCCATCCACATAGGTCGTCATTTGCCTGGTTTCCCCTCACCCTCACCCGGGATTCGGGCGCGCAGCAGCATAGGACAAGGCCGCATCGTCAGACAATATTGTTGATGGATTTTTCTCGCAAAATCCGGGCGTGCTGATGGATTATCGAGGCGAAAATTGGAGCGGGTGATGGGAATCGAACCCACGACATTCAGCTTGGGAAGCTGACGTTCTACCTCTGAACTACACCCGCGCGGGGCCGAGTTTATCCGACCCTGGGCAAACCTCAAAATGCGCCGCCTATGAGCCGTCTTTGCCCGGCGCCGGGGCGGCCTCTTCTTCTTTCAGGAGCCCGGCGAGGGTGCTCTCGAACTTCGTCAGCTTGTAGGACGGCACCCGGTAGGCCCAGCCACCAAGGGCTTCGTTAAGGGCCAGCACTTGTGCCGCCACGTCTTCTCCAGCGTCGGCGCCGGTGATGCTGGCGGCATATTGCGTCCAGGTCTCCTCGCCGTCGCGCCACAGATTGATATCCAGAACCAGGCCATCAAATGTTCGGTAGCTGGCGCTCCCCGCCGCCTGCGCCCCGGCCAGATCCGCCATCAGGTCTGCAGAAGTGCGCACGTCGTCCAACTGCAGGCCATAGAGCGCGCTGGCAATGTAGCCCACGTCCGCCGTGGACTTGAGCTCGGCGCCCACGGGCAAATCCTCGACCATGTAATCCTTGTCTTCGGGCGCGGCCTTGGCGATCACCAGCACCTCGCCGGTGGGCCGGGTGAGGCGAACCTCCGCCACCCGGTCGCGGTCGATGCTGACGATTTCCCGGCGCAGCCAATTCAAGGGGTCGCCCTCGATGCTGAGAATACCCTCGGCAAGCCAGGCCTGGGCGTCGCCCGCCTTGCGCACATAGACCATCTCAAGGCCACCGCTGCTGCCAGAGCGCCGCTTGCCGACGATGAGGTCTGCCGCCACACCCACCACAGAGGGGCCAGTCACGGTGACGCGGCGGGATTTGGCCTCAGCAGATTCGGCGTCCTCCACCTCCAGCTTGGCGTAGTAATCGGGATTGGCGGTCTTGGGCTCCAGGGTCTTGAGCCCGGCCAGCGCCATCAGGGTCTTCTTCACGGTCTCGAACTTCGCCGGATATCCGGCTTTTTCGGCCACGCTCCAGCCGTTCTCGCCCTTTTGAACCGTAACGCGCCCGTCGCCCGTGGTGATCGATAGTTCCGTCACTTCATTCAAATGCGCCGCCAATTCGGGCAATAGAACCTCGCCGCCCGTCAAGTCGCCGGACGGGTCGCCGGTTTGCACGAACAGTGCTGCCAGGAACAGAACCACCGCCACGGCGGCTAAAAGGGAAATTTGTTTCTTCTGGATCACGGGCGGACTCCCTCAGGCCGTGGCGGTGCGGCGGCGGCGCCACAAAGCGAGGCTCAGGGCGCCAAGGGCAATCATCAGCGGCGCCAGGACAATATTTATAAATTTAAGCCAGGCGCCGAGGGTGTCGATATCGCGCCTTAGCGCATGCTGCACCTCGCGCAACTGCGCCCGGATATCCAGCATTTCAGTGCGGAACTCCTCAATCGCCGCCTGCTGCTCAGGGCTGAGGATGACTTCCACCGGGGTACTCATGGCCGCGCCCTCGCCGGCTTGACCGCCGCCCTTGGTCTCCAGGTCCGCCAGCTTCTTCTCGGTCTCGGCCAGGCGCTCCTCCAGGAGGCGCTCCTTGTCGCGATAGCGGCGCGAAGCCTCCAATTGGATATCACGCACCAGCCCGAAGGGCCGGGCCGTCTGGCCACGGCTGCGCAGGCCGATGAGGGCCTCGTTGCCCGAGAGATTGTCGAGGGCGTTGACCACAAAGTCGGCGTTACCGCTGGTCGGGATGGCCATGCGCTGGCCGAAGAAATTCTGCACCTGCACCCAGAAGCGGTCTTCCAGCAAATCCACGTCCGCGACCACGATAAGATTGGCCGGGCCTTCGGTCTGACCAATGTGCGCTGCCGGGTCGGCGCCGGGCTCCTCGGGCTGGCCTTCCGGTGTTGCCTCAGGTGGCGGCGGGCCGTCCGGAAAGGCGCTAACCAGGGGGCCCACAAGGCGGGCCGCCAGCACAAATTTCCTGTCGGCGGAAACAAAGTCCCGGGCCAACGCCTTGAAGTCGGGCTGGAACATGAGACGGAAGGCGTCGATCTCCATGGCCTCCGGTGAGGTCGTGATCAGGGGCGTCAATTCAAGCGGGCTGTTGGCGCTTACCTCGACGCTGCCGGCGCTGGCCAAAACCAGGGTCGAAAGGTTACCGGTGATGATGTCGTCCTTGTTGAGGTTTTCCGCCCCCAGGCTGAGCCAAGCCAGATGATCCAGCACCTCGATCCGGCCACCGGCCCCGGTGCTGACGCGGGTCGCGGCGCGGCGGTCGCCCACTACCTTTTCACCGTTGACCACAATGCCCCAGGCGTCGAACAGCTTCGGCAAGCCGGAGCGCGTGCTGCCCGGCATACCGCCCATGGCGCCCTGGGTTTGCCCCGCCGGATCGGACTCGGCGTGGGGGTCTACGAAAATCATGGCCTTGCCGCCGCCCATGACGAACTGATCGATGGCGTAGAGGGTGCCTGCGGGTAATTCCTTGGGGTGCACAACCATGAGCACGTCGACGTCTTCTTCCACTTGCGCAAGGTCGTTGCTCAGTTGGCGCACTTCGAACTGTTGGCGAATCTGTTCAACCACCATCCAGGGCGGCGACATGCCGGCCATGGGGTTGCCCATCTGCACCGCCATCGGATTTGTGAGGCCGCCGGCAATCGGTAGACCGGCGAGCAGACCCACCACTTTCTTCATGGGCCGCGCCAGTTCCGCCACCAGTCGTGTCAGATCGTATTCCAGGAAGCGTTCGCGGTCGCTTTGGAAGAAGGCGATGGTCTTTTCCGCATCGGTGCTGCTTGTCCCGGCCAGGCCGAAGTAAACCAGATCGCCCGACTGATTCACCGGCACGCCCTGAAGACCGTAGCCTACGGCAAGGTCCTCTTCGCGGCTGAAGGGCTCCGGGTCATAGACCTCAAGCCGAATGCCGCCGCCGGCGATTGCCGAGTAGCGGTCAAGCAGCTCGCGCACCCTTGCTGCGTACTGCGTGTAACTGGGCACCGCCTCGCCAAGCTTCTCCGAATAGAAAAATCTCAGCGTCACCGGCTCTTCAATCTGGGCCAACACCGTGCGCGTGCCATCGGACAGGGTGAAAAGCCCTTCGTCGGTGAAATCCAGGTTGATACCCTTCAAAAGACCTTCGGACAGGGCATTGACGGCGAGAAACAGTACCGCGCCCAGCAACAGCCCGGCCGCCGACATCAACCCTCTTTCGCTCGAAATTATCTTCACGGGCCCGCCCCCTACTCGGCTTTCTTCAGGTCCACCAACACCGTGTTGGCGAACAAGAAAAAGGCAATCAGCGAGATGAAGAAAACCAGGTCGCGCAGGTCTATAACGCCCTTGGTGATGCCGTTGAAATGGATGAGGAAACTGAAGCTCGCGATAACATCCACCAAGCCCCGGGGCAGCCAGCCGGTAAAGAAATTCAAGACCATGGACGTGCCGGACAGCGTGAAGAGAAAGCAGGTGGCGGCGGTCAGCACGAAGGCGATCACCTGATTGCGCGTCAGGGCCGAGAAGCCGGCGCCGATGGCCAGGTAAGCGCCGGCCATGAGCAGGCTTCCCAAGTACCCGGCAAGAATGACGCCGTTGTCCGGGTCGCCAAGAACATTGACCGTGATCCATACCGGGAAGGTGAGGAAGAGCGCGATGCCGGTAAAACACCAGGCGGCCAGAAATTTTCCCAAGACCGCCTCGGCCATGGTCACGGGCAGGGTCAGCAACAGTTCGATGGTGCCGGTCTTGCGCTCCTCCGCCCACAGACGCATGGAAATGGCCGGAATGAGAAACAGGTAAAGCCAGGGATGAAACGAGAAGAACGGCTGCAGATCGGCCTGGCCGCGTTCGAAAAAATTACCGAGGTAGAAGGTCAAGGCCCCGGCAAGGGCCAAAAACACAACCAAGAAGACATAGGCCACCGGGGTGATGAAATACCCGGTGAGTTCACGGGCAAAGATGACCTTGATGCTACGCATGGGTGACCTCCCCCGCGCCGACGGTGAGCCGGCGAAAGGCTTCTTCCAGGTCGCCCAACTCGGCGGGAGTGCCGTCGGCCACCAACTTGCCGCCTGCAATTATGATGACCCGGCTGCAGACGGCCTCCACCTCCTCGAGGATGTGGGTCGACAGGACGATGGCCTTGTCCGCCCGCATATTCCTGATCAGCTCGCGCACCTGGTGTTTTTGATTGGGATCGAGGCCATCCGTGGGCTCATCCAAAATGAGAATTTCCGGGTCGTGAACGAGCGCCTGGGCCAGACCGACACGGCGCTTGTAGCCCTTGGACAGGGTCTCTATGGGTTGGTTCAGAACCTCCGAGAGGTGCACGTCCTCGACCACCCTGGCAATGCGGGCGGCCTTGTCTGCCCCGGCCAGACCCCGCATATCGGCGACAAAACCCAAAAAGGACGCTGGTGTCATGTCGCTGTAGGAAGGCGCGCCTTCGGGCATATAGCCGATGCGCTTCTTGACCTCCAGGGGATCAGCGGCCACGTCAAATCCGGCAATGCGGGCGCTGCCGGAATCCGCCGCCAGAAACCCGGCGGCCATTTTCATGGTCGTCGACTTGCCGGCCCCGTTCGGCCCCAGGAATCCCAGGACCTCACCCTTGGCAACCGAGAACGAGACGCCGTCCACCGCACGGATGGGCCCGAAACTTTTGACGAGGGAAGAAATCTCAATCATGTGATGTATTTGCGTTGGCTCGACTGTGGTCCCCCGCTGCTTGGGGGCGAAGCGCCAACAATCTATTCATGGGGCAGCAAATTTCAAGGCTTTTCGGCCCTGTCAGACCGTGGAATGCGGCCCCTAATCCCTTGATAACAAAAGAATTGCAATTTTGTCCCCGAGGCTTCATAACCCCCCCGTCGCCGCTCGCCTAGCGTGCGGTTGGTGGCCGGGCATCCCTGGCACCAGGCCTGATATCGGGTCAAATGCCAAGATGCCGCCGGGCCACTTGAAACGGACACTACGGATATTAAATAGAGGTCGGCCCCGCCCCAAGCCGGGCGGCGGGCATGCGGCCCACGATTGACGAGCGACATGGAGGACAAGTCATGAAATTTCGGCCCCTACACGACCGCGTGGT
>CAYOOG010000149.1:0-5455 GCA_964405515.1 uncultured Alphaproteobacteria bacterium
GATTGCCGAGGATGTGGTTGACAGGCGAAATTACGGCGAGAGCGCTTTCAGCCCATATAGAATCAATTTGATGGGTGCAAATCGGATTTTCGGGAAGACGCGGTGCGAATTGCGATATGGTATATCGGACGAGTGCCGCAACTCACCCGAGGGTCCGATTTGCCCCACCAAAGGCCGGATTACTTTGCGCCGTGGCTGTGTTGCGTTCCTTATCCGATGTCCCACATCGCAAGGCGAAACGCGCCTTGCCACGGCGCAAATTAACTCCGGTCAAATGGTTCTATATGGGCTGAAAACGCTCTAGTATGACCCCCGTTGGACTAGAGTAACGATTGGGAAAAGGCGGTGAGAATGGCGGAAAAAGTTGCATTGGTTACCGGCATCACCGGGCAGGATGGCGCCTATTTGGCGGAGTTATTGCTCGCCAAGGGCTATAGGGTGCACGGCATTAAGCGCCGCTCCTCCTCCTTTAACACCGGGCGGGTGGACCACCTTTATAGTGATCCGCACGAGCATGACACCCAGTTCTCCATGCATTACGGCGACATGACCGATGCGACAAACTTGATTCGCATCATTCAGGAAACCCAGCCCACGGAAATATACAACCTCGCCGCCCAGAGCCACGTCCAGGTCAGTTTTGAAACGCCGGAATATACAGCGAATGCCGATGGCCTCGGCACCTTGCGTTTGCTGGAAGCGATTCGCATATTGGACCTGGGGAAATCAGTGCGCTTTTATCAAGCGTCCACCTCTGAGCTTTACGGAAATTCACCTCCTCCACAGAACGAGACCACGATATTCGCGCCGCGAAGCCCCTACGCCGCCGCCAAGCTCTACGCCTATTGGGTCACAGTCAATTACCGTGAGGCCTATGGCTTTCATGCCTCGAACGGCATCTTGTTCAACCACGAGGGGCCGACCCGTGGTGAAACATTCGTGACACGCAAGATCACCCGCGCCGTAGCCGGCATAAAGCATGACCTTCAACAATGCCTCCACCTTGGCAATCTTGACTCCAAGCGAGACTGGGGCCACGCCCGCGACTATGTGGACGGTATGTGGCGCATTCTTCAGCAACCCGAGGCAGATGATTATGTTCTGGCAACCGGTGAATCCCATTCGGTAAGAGAATTTGTCGAACTTGCCTTCTCTTGCATCGACAGGACAATAGAATGGCGCGGCGAGGGAGTTAACGAGGAAGGCGTTGCTGCCAAGGATGGGCAGGTTCTGATCAAGATTGATCCCCGATATTTCCGGCCAACTGAGGTCGACCTTTTGCTCGGCGACCCCAGCAAAGCAAAGGAGAAACTGGGATGGGTGCACAGCACGCCCTTCCCGCAGTTGGTGAAGGAAATGGTTGATGAAGACCTAGCCTTGATCGGCGAGGAAGGGCTGCACCAATCGCATGACTGAGTACACCTTGGCCGGAAAGCGGGTCTGGGTTGCCGGCCATCGTGGCATGGTGGGCAGTGCCCTCATGCGGCGGCTCGCCGGCGAGAATTGTGAGATACTGAAAGTCACCCACAAGCAACTCGATTTGCGTGATCAAGCTAAAGTTCTCGGCTGGATGAAGTCGGAGAAACCGGACGCCGTCATCATGGCGGCCGCGACCGTCGGCGGCATATTGGCCAACGATTCTCGGCCCGCTGAATTCATCTACGACAACATGATGATCGAAGGCAATGTCATCAACGCTGCGCGGGAAACCGAAGTTGAAAAGCTCTTATTTCTTGGATCGTCCTGCATCTACCCGCGCCAGGTACCCCAACCCATGGCAGAGGATGCCTTGCTCAGTGGCCTGTTGGAGCCGACGAACCAATGGTACGCGATCGCAAAGATCGCCGGAATAAAGATGTGCCAAGCCTATCGCATTCAATATAGCTGCGACTTTATCTCCGCCATGCCCACCAATTTGTATGGCCCTCACGACAACTTTGATCTGCAGTCCTCCCATGTGATCCCGGCTCTCATGGCCAAGACCCACACCGCCAAGGAAGAAGGGAGCAATACCGTTGAAATTTGGGGCACCGGCAGCCCGCGCCGCGAATTTCTTTACGTCGATGATCTGGCGGACGCCTTGATATTCCTGATGAAGATTTATTCAGATGCTGAGCACGTCAATATCGGCACCGGCGAGGACGTGCAGATTCGGGAACTGGCCCAGCTCATCGCCAAGGTTGTCGGATTCGGCGGTACGCTACGCTTCGACGAAAGCCGCCCGGACGGTGCCCCCCGAAAATTGCTGGATGTTTCAAAAGCCCGTGCACTGGGTTGGACTGCGACGACACCATTGGAAGAAGGCATCGCCAAAACCTACGCCTGGTATCGCGGCGATATCCAAGTGTGATCAGTCCGCCGTGTCTTTCGGCGGGGGTGCGGGAGAAGTGACATTCTTGCGCACGAAAAACTCCAACCAAGTATCCTCATTCAGCTTTAACGCATGCAATAGATTCATGTTCTCAAGAACATAGTTGTTGACCGGGTCATTCTCGCTAAACTTCCGGGAACCGGCAAAAGAAAAAGTCTCGTCTTTCAGGGACACCGGAAATAGCAGCGGCGGTGTGACAAAGCGAAAGGCAATCTTCGGATGCCGATTCTCTGCGATCATACGGGTCACAGAATCGCGGCGTAGCGAGGGCGAACCCGCCATGCCGAGCCAAGAATGGTTGAGCGCCGGCCGCCGAAACGCCACCATATATCCCATCGGTGTCTCGTCAAAAATCAAGGCAAGGTCTTCAGGCTTCGAGTATTTGTCCGCCCATTGACCCATAAGACGAGCGATGTTGTAAAAGACCGAATTGGTCTTTATACCCGCCGCGAAGCCATCCTCTATCGTATGCGTGAGATAGCGCGGCGAAAAATCGAAATAGGTGAACTTCCAGTCGGCCCAGGCAAGTGCGTAATAGAATGGCGCCAATACGGCGATGATGGCGGCTGCACCAGCGCCGCGATGGTTCACAAACGGCGCCGGCAACTGCAAAATGATCATTCCCACTGCGGCGGTCATCGGAACGGCGGCGAAAAGCGTGGCCAAAACTCCCATTCCCGAGTAGTTCGTGAAGACCAGGGCATAAACAGCTCCCGCAGTCATGATGATGAGCAACAAGACTTCATCCCGGCTGAAGGTCCGGCCCTGGTACCGCCACCACGAGGCCACGGCAAAGAAGCCCGCGACAAAGCAGACCAGTAGAGCGGTTGTCCACATTTGGGCAGCAAACCAACCCCGCCAATAAAGCCCAATGCGGCCAAACATATTGCTGTCGACGACCACGAACATTACGGCGGAGAGTAAGACAATTACGCAGAGCGGCAACCACCCCCTCAGTCTCTGCGCGGCAAACACAAGGATCAAGTAGATCGCCGTGACAGCCAGATAAGGCAACGCCGGCCTGTTCAGCGTTAATCCGCTTCCCGTCGGCGAGGTCTCAGCGAAATATTCCTGCATTTCCAAGACCGCGCGCAAAAAGTACGGATGATAGCTGCCGGCGAAAATCAGCCATATCGCCACGCAAGGAGCAATCACCAGAAACAGATCGAAAAATGAAAACCTGGCCTCGCCGATCTTGAGCCAGTTAACCGCTGCCCAAAATAGGCCAGGCCAGGCATACACAACACAGAGCGGTATGAAACTGAATCCCACAGCCCAAAGGCAAAGCCCGGAAAGCACGAATAGCCCGTATCTCCAAGGTCCATCCGCAAGGGTGAGCCCCCAAATAAAGGCCGCCAGGTGCAGCGTCATAAACATATGGGGGTATGTGTAATAGGACATATTCGCGCTCATACCGATCACGTCGAGGCCGGTAAAGGCGAACGGAGCGAATACCAGGGGCAAGAACCAATAGCGCCTATTCCAACGCACTAGCGCCGCTGCAAAGGCAATAATCGTGAAAAGCGACGCGAAATACTGAACTTTTCGGAATCCCAACAGCGTGATGTCCGGTGCGATCTTGAAGATGAACGCATTGAAAACCGAATAAAGCCGGACCACGCTGGTGGAATTGTCGGGGAAGAGACGGTCGCCCACGGTCATACGCCAAGCGTCCGCCATGTACATGCCTTCATCGATGAAGTTCATGCCGTAGGGCAACTTCTGCCAACCCAACACCGCCATGGCCACGAACACGATCCCGCCGAAGCCAGCCAAAACGGCGGGAGATTCCAGCTTTTCAAGAAACTGCTTCATGAGTCTTCCCGATCCGCGCCGAACATAAGCCCGATCAGCCCGGCCAGCACAAGAGAAACGCTCATGCCGAGATAAGCCAGACCGGCAACGACAAACCCTGCCTCCGGCTCGCCGCCAGCCAGACCGACAAAGAGGGCGAACGAGCCCTCGCGCAAACCGATGCCCTGAAAGCTGATGGGCACGAAGCGGATAAGTTCGGTCAACACCGCAATGGCGCCGACCACGGCCAACGGCAAACCGAGGCCGACATCAAAGGCCACGAGGTTCACGGCCAAAATCCAGGTCCCCATGGCGGCCAGGGAAAAGCCAAGCAAAACCAGAAATTCGCCAACGCTTTCGAAAGACATGGCGGCGCGGACACCGGCGGCGGTACGGTCGAGCCAGGGCACCGCCCCCAGCCCCGCCCGCTTGTGCAAAAAATCCACCACCATGGGGCCCACGGCAATGCCCATGAGGACGGTGAAAACGGCCACGGCGGACAGGATCGCGTAATCGTCGTAAGGCGGCGCGAGGGAAGCCACCAGCCCCCACGAGAGGCCGAGAAAAATCAGGTAAAACGAACAGAAACACAGCAGGCCGATGACGCGCTCACGCAGTACCGCGACAAGCATGGCGCCGGAGCTGGCGGCATGGTTCTTCAACGCCAAAATGCGGTAGGCGTCGCCGCCCAGGTTGGACGGCGCGAAGGAATTGAGAAAGACACCGCGAAAATAATGGCGAAGGTGCCTCGATGTGGCCATGGGCGCCACGTGACGAATCAGATAATGCCACCGGAAGCCATTGATCACGATACCGCTTTGAATGACGATCAGGAGCACGACAACCTGCAGGGGGTGGACCTTTGCGACGGCAGCCATCAGCGCCTGCCAGTCCAGGAAATACCCCGCCGCGCCAAGAAGCGCCACGCCCAACACAATTTGCAGAAGCCGCATCATGGGCCTGCGGCCTTGCGATAGACCAGAATCCTGTGGCGGGGCTGTGCGAGGCTGGCGTGGGGCATGGCTTGCTCTTCAATCAACTCAAGACCGTAGTCGCCGGTCAGGATACGCCGCATGGCCGTGCCGTCGGCCCGCGCCGGCAGCAGATACATATAGGGCATGCGCTCGCGGAGCAAATTTTCGTCCATTCCCGGATGCAGCATCCGCGCTAGAATCAGGACCATTCCGTTGGTCACGGCCCTGGGCAGCAGACGGGCCAAGCGCCGCACACCCCAGAGGCAGCGGTTATAGAGACACAAATAGGGAATATTGACGGCCAGGAAGCCGCCCG
>CAYOOG010000150.1:0-5444 GCA_964405515.1 uncultured Alphaproteobacteria bacterium
GCGCCTTCGAAGCCGGTGAACTCACCCGCCGGCGCGAGGCTGAGAACCTTGCCGCCCTCGATCAACACCGCGTGGCCCTCGACCGGCGCGTCTTCCCCGTCGAAGACCGTGCCGCCACTGAACAGCGTTTTCATGCTCGGATCACCCCTTCAAGCGTGTTCATGCACGCGCGCCGCCGAGCATGGCGCCGATGAGCACCGCCGGTTCGTCGCCACGGTTACTCCAGGAGTGATTTGCGCCGCCCTGAACGATAAAATCACCGGCCCCGACGACGATCTCGCCGCTGTCCAGGGCCATATGAAGCTCGCCCGAGAGCACGATCAGATAATCGAGGGTTTCGGTGCGGTGCATCATGGGATCGCCGGAGCTATCGTCGCGCTCTAGGTCCTCCTCGGCCTCCATCGCGGCGACCATTTTTGCCTTGTCGGCCTCGCTCATCTGAGATTCCGGCGCAATCACCACGAGCCTGAAATGGGTGCCCTGGGGACCGGGCCGCAGGTCGGGCGGGCCACTGAGATCGAGATCCTCGACAACGGGAACAGGCACCGGCATGGTCTCGGTCTTCCACAGCGTATAAAGGCGGCCCATGTTGGCGATTTCGGCCGCGATCTCGGGTTCCCCGTCGCTCAAGACGTAGGATTTTCCATCGGCGTCCTCGGCAGTAACGATACGGCGAAATTTCTTAGTCATTTTTCATACCTCCTTTGTTACAGATGAAACTCGATGAACATTCGTCCGCTATTAGCGGAACGCTTGGCGAAGCACGGGAAAAGCTACGTTGCGCAAGAGTATTGGCGCGAGACGGGCGAAGGGAACCGGTTTCGGTTTCGATATCCACAGGCCGCAGGCTTCTTCGTCTCCGGTCGTGATCAGGTTCGCGATCTCGCGGCCGACGACCGTGCCTCGGTCAACGCCGTTGCCGGAATAGCCCATGGCGGCGAACACACCGGGGGCGAGTTCGTAAATCCTGGGCGTACTATCAGGCATCACGCACAGGGTGCCACGCCAAATATGCCGCCAGTTCGGCTTCGGCGCGTCCGGGAAGACACTCGTGAACTTGCGGTCGAATGGCTTGGCTACGGCCTCGATGCTGGCGTTATCACACAAAGTCGGAAAATCCCCGCCCACCATGCGACCGGCGGCGTCGACAAAAAAGGCGAAGGTTTTGATCTGGTTCACACTATGAAACGGGATGTCCTTGAGCAACAGCGACCGGCCTCTGTCAGATAGGGGTTCGGTGGCGAACATGACAAAAGGAATCGGATAGAAGGTGCGTTCAAGGCCCGGCCAAAGCGCTGTTGTATAGGCGTTGGTGCAGATGATCACCCGCGACGCCAGAATCTCGCCGTCGAGGCTCGAGACCCGCCAGCGCTCGCCTTGTTTGTCGATGCCGGTGGCGGGCGATTGGCTATAGATGGCAACCCCCGCCTCTTGCGCCGCCCGCGCCAGGCCTCTCACGTACGCGGCCGGATTCATCGACGTGTTATCGTGGGTGAGCGATCCGGAAACGTAATGATCGGTGGCCAAATAGCCGGTCAACTCCTCACGGGAAAGCGTGTCCATGCGCATCCCATAATGTCCCCATTGCTCCGCCATATCGTCGAGACGTTTGCGCTGCTTGTCGTTTTCCGCCGGCCACACCATCCCCGTACGGCGGTAGTCGCATTCAATTCCGTGCTTCTCAACGAGGCTGGAAACCAGCTTACCGCTCTCAGCCCACAACTGGTTCACACGCTGTGCGCGTTCGCTCCCAAAGCAGCGGACGGCTTCGTCGGGGAGCAACGAGTTCCACGGCGCGCCCAAGTACCCTCCGTTCCTGCTGGAACATCCCCATCCGACCCTCTTGGCTTCCAGCACGGCAACGCTGTTGCCCGCGTCGGCGAGGTGCAGGGCTGTCGACGTGCCGGTTATGCCGCTGCCGATGATTGCCACGTCGGCCTCGACCCTGCCATCGAGGGCGCTCGTCTCGGGCTCCGGCGGCGATATGGCGTCCCATATGGTCGCCTCGAGCGTATCGCGATCGGCAATGTTCATAGCCATCCTGTGAGTCACTCTTCTGGGTGATCAAACTCGACGAACATCATCTGGATGCCGAGGGTATCCTCTTCCCTTGCCAGGTACTCCTTGATGTTGCGCAGCGGCAGGGGCTTGACTTCATCGGTCTCGATCTTGCTTTCAATGTGCACGCCCCTTTCCTCGAGGGCGGCTTCGCTGAGTCCATCGACCTTGAAGGAAATGCGCATAACCACGCTATCCTGGTCCTCCAAGAGCTTGGCCAGGCGCTTGATGTGCGGCGCCGCGGTCTCCTTGACGGGCAGCACGGGCGAGATCAGCTCGACCCCGTGATCCAGGCTCAACATGTACCGGGCGCCCAGATCCTCGGCACTGAGATCGGCCGACCCGACAATGTCGTAAAACTTGGTGCCCAGCACGCGGGTGAACCATTCCACCGCCTTGTCCATGTCACGCACGCCGATGACCACGTGGTCGAGCCCCTCGATCTTCAGGTTGCTTGCGCCTATTGCTTCTTGAGCAACCCCGGAAGCTTCCTTATTCGCGGCGGCATCGGCTGCGGCCGGTTGAGCCACGGCAATGGCCGCAACAAGAAACACGATCCCACTCACAAGTCGAAAATTCGTCATCGTCTACTCCCTTGTACAGGCCGTTCGCCTTGAACGACCTTTTTCAATTAACCCACGACTTCTTTGAATATTCTTAGGAAATTGCCGCCGATAATGGCCACGTCGGCCTCCACCCGGCCATCCAGGACGCCCATTTCGGGCTCGGCCGGCGCCGTGGCGTCCCACATAGTCGCCTCAAGCGTATCGCGGTCGGCAAAGTTCTTGGTCATCTTGTATGTCACTCTTGTGGCTGATCAAAATCGACAAACATCATCTGGATGCCGAGGGTGTCCTCTTCCTTCGCCAAGTATTCCTTGATGTTGCTCAGCGGCAGGGGCTTGACTTCATCGGTCTCGATCTTCCATTCGATGCCAACACCCTTTTCCTTGAAAGCATCTTCGCTTAACCCCTCGGCCTTGAAGGCGATGCGCATGATCACGCTGTCCCGGCCCTCCAAAAGCTTGGCCAGGCGCTTAATGTGCGGCGCCGTGGTCTCTTTGATAGGCAGCACGGGCGAGATCAATTCAACGCCATGATCGAGGCTCAGCATGTACCGGGCGCCCAGTTCCTCGGCACTGAGATCAGACGCCCCCACAATGTCGTAGAATTCCGTTCCCAGTACACGAGTGAACCATTCCACCGCTTTGTCCATGTCCCTGACGCCGATGGCCACGTGGTCAAGTCCTTCGATCTTCATGTTGTTTGCGCCTATTGTTTCTTGATGAACTTCGGAGTCTTCCTCTTCCCCCTGCGCCGCCAAGGGCAACATGCGTTCAATGAGCGCGCGGCCAAATTCCTCGGGCTGGGAAATCATCGGTGCGTGGCCCGATTTTTCAAACCAGACTAGTTCCTCGAGCGGCGCCTTGATGGCGTTCAAGTAGGCTTCGGCGAGAGCCGACGGCGTGAAGTAGTCGTGCCTGCCCAAGAAGAAGAATACCGGCACTTCGAAACCGTAACCCAGATCGTTGAGTTTCTCCTTCATCAACGCCTCCACAAGTCTCTTTATCCCCTCAGGTCTGCGGCTTCTATCGAAGCGATAACGGATGTCGTTGAGCGATTCTCCGGGCGCGATAAGATGCGACTTGATGACAAGCCACGTCTCTCGGTAAAAACCGCCACTCAATTTGGTCATCCAGGGTCCCAGAATCCCCAGTTCATCAGCAGAATAAGGCGGCGGGCCAAGCGCCTCCAGTTCCCTAACGCCCTCGGCGTTGTCCTGCTCCCGTGCCAGCGACAAAGCGGCTTGGCGAGATAACTCCAAGCCCTCTTGAAAATCCACTGCTTGCCCGGTGCCAACGTAGGCATGAAACAGTTCTGGGTACTGCTTGATCAAGCGGATGCCCAGGTAACTGCCCCAGGAATGGCCGAGCAGAAAGATGCGGTCCTTGCCGAAGCGTTTTCTAAGGTAAAGCGTGACTTCATGGGCATCCTCGACCATGCGATCGAGGGTCACCCCGTCTGTGCTAGCGCTGCCGTTGGTCCGGTGCGTTCTACCGGCGCCACGCTGGTCCCAATGCACCACCGTGAAGTCTTCCTCCCACCCGGTCTGGAAAGCGTGGCCGGCGGGCGTCATGGCCGAGCCAGGTCCGCCGTGGAGGTACAGAATGATCGGGTTGTCGCGGTCATTGCCGCGTACCTGAATCCACTGCTTGATGCCGCCGATGGTCACGGTCTCCAGGGTCTCGACACCGTTGGGCGAGGTGATGTTGCGGCGTTCCTCGATGTTACTCTGTATGAAGCTTCGGGTCAGGAGACCACCTAGAACGCCGATGACGACAATGACACCAAGCGGCAGCAGCACGAACCTCACCAGACGTTTGAAGAGCGTTCGGATCGATGTCATTTTCTCTTGCCCCCTTGACTTGGTCGAACTGCATACACCAGCATTTGTGGCCACCCAATCGCGACAACTCGGCTAACCGACGACCTCTTTGAAGATTCTCAGGAAATTGCCGCCAATAATTCCCTTGATCTCATCATCCTTGTACCCCCGGGATACCAGCCCGCGGGTGACGTTGGGCCACTCTCTACGGTCCTTAAAGCCTTGATATTCTTTGTCAATTCCCGGCAACATCCGGTCCACGTCTTTCTTCTCCAGGCCCGCGCCGGCAATCCACTCGATGATCTTGATGATCGCGAGCTTGGGCACCATTCCGGGCCAGTCGGTACCCACACCGACCTTATCAACCCCCATGACCTCAACGATGTGATCTATATGATCGAAAAATGCATCTATGGTTGGCTCGCCTTGAGACATATCAACGATAACGTGGGGCAGCGCTTGCACGGCGATAAGGCCGTTCCTGGCGGCAAGCGCCTGGAGATGTTCATCGGTCTTGCCACGGGGGTAGTCGTACACCTTCCGTGATGCGGCATGTGTAATGACCACCGGCGCGTCCGAGGCCTCAATCACATCCGATGTTGTCTGGTCCCCACAATGAGACACATCAATAAGAATTCCCATTTCGTTCATTCGCCTGACCAAATCTCTTCCCAAAATGCTAAGCCCCCCACCGGCCGGTTCCAGGCAGCCGCTACCGAAGAGATTGGTCGTATTGTATGTCGGCTAAATCATTCGCACGCCGAGGTCATAGAACACCTGCAGTCTATCCAGGTCTCCGCCCAGACAGTCCGCCCCCTGCAAGCCCATGATTACGGATCGTTTTCCCGCCGCCTTGGCCTCCTCGATATCCTTGAGACAGGTCGCCTTCACCAGGTAGTCAAGGCAGTCAATCCGCCTTTGCCAGAGCGCCACGCCTTTTACAGTGTCCTCGAAGGAGGACATATCCAGCAACGGGTTGGCGACGGTTGTGCCAAATACAT
>CAYOOG010000151.1:0-5386 GCA_964405515.1 uncultured Alphaproteobacteria bacterium
CCTCGGCGCCGCCCTATTGGCTCGCTCTCCTCGTGGCATGGTTGATTGGCGCTTTGCACATGCCGAGCGAAGGAGAAGGCGTGGGAATACTCCTTCCGGCAATGGTGCTTGCCTTTGCCGCCGCCGCACCTATTGCCGGCGCGTCGCGCCGTGCCGCGCGGTTGTTGGCCGGGCGGGGCTACGTCGCGGC
The DNA here is from genome assembly GCA_964405515.1 of uncultured Alphaproteobacteria bacterium. Classification (GTDB taxonomy): domain Bacteria; phylum Pseudomonadota; class Alphaproteobacteria; order JAPYRI01; family JAPYRI01; genus CAYOOG01. The sequence continues at coordinate 191 of CAYOOG010000151.1, forward strand.
GGCCCGGGCGGGTGGCCTTAGTTTGCTGCAAGTAGTTTTGCGCCATGGTGTTGACGGCGTTGTCCGGCCGGGGCTTGGACGGGGGGGCGAGTTTCTCGCGGCCATGCTGGCGGGCACACTTCTGGTGGAGGCTGCCTTTGCCTGGCCGGGCGCCGGGGCGTACGCGGCAGGCGCTGTCGCAGCGGCGGATTTTCCGGCGGTAATGGGCTTTGCCCTTGCGGTTGCCGTGTTCGGTCTTGCCCTGCGTTTTCTCTTTAATCTGTATGCCGAGGTATCGGACCCGGCATTGAAGGTCGCGCCCGATGCCGGATGACCCACAAACAATTGACGAAAGTCCGGTGGAAGATTTGCCGCCGCCATCACCTGACGAAGCCGGCGCTCCCGAGAAACCCGAGCTTTCCCGTCGCCGCCGTCGCGTTATCTCGGCGCAATTATTGGTCGGGTCCGGCATCGTTTTGGCGGCACTGGCTATGTCCGTCTTCGGAAACTACTCCGCGGGGCAGGAGCATTCCTTGCAGGGTGCGAACCAGGTTCTGTCGCCGCCGGGACCGGAGCATTGGTTCGGCACCGATGAATTGGGCCGCGACTTGTTTACCCGCGTGGCCTTAGGTGGCCGTCTCATGCTCGGCGGCGCGGCGTTTGTTGTCTGCGTGGCCTCAGTCATCGGCATGGTTGTCGGCGTGATGGCGACCCTTTTAGGCGTTTGGGCGGAGCGCACTATTGCGGCGATATCGGCGGCGCTGGCGTCGGTGCCGGCTCTAGTTCTTGCCGTTGCTCTCGCAATGGCGCTGGGCCCGGGACTCCTGAACATGCTGGTGGCGCTCATCATTGCGCTGGTGCCGCGTTATCTGAAACTGGCTCAGGCCGAAACCCTTAAGCTCTGTTACCGGGGCCATCTTGCCACCGCCGCCGCCCATGGTGGCTCGGACTGGTATCTGGCAACACGGCACGTCTTTCCCAATCTTCGCCCGCTGGTTATTGCGCGCATCGCCGGCGACTTCGGCTGGGCCGTGGCCACCATGGCGGCTCTGGGTTTCTTGGGGCTGGGGGCCCGCCCAACAGCCGCCAATTGGGGCGATCTGATTGCTACCGGCAACCGTTTCCTGGAACATCAATGGGGCTACTTGATAATGCCCGGGATTGCGGTTTTGGCGACAGTCATGGGCTTTCGCCTGATCAGAGCGGGCCTCATCGGCGTTGGTGATAACAGTCCAGCCCCAGGGGAACGATAGGCGGGCCGATGGAATCCGTCCTCGACACGCCTAGTGGCCGCGCGGTTCTGGAAGTTGCCAATCTTCACGTGGAATGCACTGACCAAGCCCAAAACGATCCGGTGCTTGTGAATGTCTCCCTGGAATTGAAGGCAGGTGAGGTTGCCGCCGTCTTCGGAGAAGGCGATTCCGGTGCGTCGGTCCTGGCGCAAGCGGTTTCCGGGCATTTGCCCACGGACTTGTTCAAGGTAAGCGGCGGGTCCGTGCGTGTGGCCGACGGCGACGCCATGGATCGAACGGTGATTGCCTCGGGGCGGCAACAGGGCACGGCCAAGGGTATGACCTATGTGGGCTCCGGCCCGGCGGGCAAGGGCGGGCACCTGCTTGACCCCGACAGGACCATCGAAAAGCAGATGGCCCGGCGAATTCAAGCGCAGCTACCGGTTGATCGTACAGAGGCTTCGCTGATCGCCGAGCAATTGTTGCGCGACATGGGGTTCGCCGAGCCGGGTGAAGTGCTGGCTGCCCATCCGGGCTTAATGTCCCCGGAGATTCAATGGCGGGTGGTCGTTGGCACCGCGTTTGCGGCAAACCCAAGGGTCATCATTGCCGACGATCCGGGAGCCGGGCTCGACGCTGCCGCGCGCCTTCTGGTTCTGTCGTTGTTGAAGGCAAAGGCCGAGCAATCCGGAACAGCCGTGTTGCTGACGGGAGGGGATTTGCCACTCTTTGCCGGTGTCTCCGACCGTGCCTATATTCTTTACTGCGGCAGAATCGTTGAAATGGGCCAAGCCGAAGATGTGCTGCACGAGCCCCTGCACCCTTTTACCCGGGCGCTGCTGGCGGCATTGCCCGGACGATCGCCTTCCAAGAGTATATTGCCGTTGCCCGAAGCGCCTGATGACAACTGGTCGTTCCAGCCCGGGGGGTGCGTATACCGAAGCCGGTGTGCCGAAGGAGGCGACGACTGCGCCGAGGTGCCTCACTTCAGCGACAGTCCGGGCACGCCGGGTCAGGGTGTGGCCTGCTGGCGGCGTTTGGCGGGGGGCAATCCATGACCGAGCCAACCCAACCCCCGGCGCCTGAGGGTGCAAGAGAATCCGCCGCCGCAACAGAGGAAACGACCAAATCGCGCGCCCTGTTGGAGGCGCGTAATGTTTCCTTGCGCTATCCGGTGGCGTGGAACTGGCTCGGTCGGCCGACCGCCTGGATGACGGCCCTGGACGATATTTCCCTCTTCGTGGAAAGGGGAGAGACCTTGGGAATTTTGGGCCGGGATGGTTGCGGCAAGAGTTGCCTCGGCCGGGTATTGGCGGGGTATGAGCCGCCGGGTGGTGGCGAGGTTCTCCACGATCTAGACGAAACAGACCAGACCAGGCCTGAACCCGGTCCGGTCCAGCTCATTCATTCCAATCCACGATCCGCCGTCAGTCCGGCCATGCCCGTCTGGCAGGCCATAACAGAGCCCGTGGCGCTGCTCGAAGGCGGGTCGCCAAAGGCGCTTCGCGCCTGGGCTGCGGAATTGCTCTATTTGGTCGGGCTTGAATCAGAAATCATGTCCTTGCCGGCCCGTGATCTGTCGCCCGGTGAGCTGCAGCGGTTAGCCGTCGGCCGCGCATTGTCCTTGGATTCCCAATGTCTGATTCTTGACGATCCGACCAGGGACTTACCTGTCCTGGAGCAGGCGGGAATCCTCAACGTCCTGCTTGAGTTGCAGTGCCAGTATCGCCTGGGATACATCCTGCTTTCACGCAGCCCCAGCACGCTAAAGCACATGGCGGACCGGATCGTGATCATGGACGGGGATCAAGCGGTTGAGGCGGGCTCGGCGGATCAAATCATGGCCACGCCCAAGCACCCCTTTACGCGGTTGTGGCAGGCCATCGATCCCAATCTGCCGACTGATTTCGACCCCCGGGCGGCAACCTTCTTGAGTGCCGGCCACGAGTTGGGTAAAGGGCAGCATGAAGGCTGCGCTTTTGCCGGTCAGTGTCCTTGGCGAAATGAAACCTGCGGCGAGCCCCAGAAATTACGGGAGATGGCGGGGGAATCCAAACATCTGATCCGCTGCCATCGCGCCTCGGCGGGCGAAGATATGCCATTACCGTATTGAATTTTGTTTCATTTGAAACTAATATGCCGGGGCCCGGGTGGAGCCCCGATATCTCCGGACGGGTCCCGTTAACTTCTTAGTGTTCGAGGAAAATCGCAAGCCTATGGCGATAGTGGCCAGAGTATTTGCCGCGCCCGGACGAGAGGACACAAAATGATACTTGATGGCGATACCCTGACGATCGACACAATCGCGGCGCTGGCGCACGACGCGCAAACAAAAGTGGAAATCTCGCCCGAGATTGAGCAGCGCGTGACGGAAAGCCGAGAGTTGCTAGACGGTTTTGTTGAATCAGGACGCATTATCTATGGCGTGACAACCGCCGTCGGCGGTTTTGTCAATTGGTTGGTGCCGGCCTCCATGGCCGAGAAATTGCAGAACAATATTTTGCGCGGGGTTTCTTCCAATGTCGGGCCCAATTTAGAGGACGAGTACGTGCGTGCCGCCATGCTGGCGCGCATTAATTCCCTGGGGCGGGGCGCTTCCGGAATTTCGTTTGGGAATTACAAGAAGTACGTGGATATGTTCAACGCTGGCATCGTGCCCTGCATTCCGGAAATGGGATCATTGGGGGCCAGCGGCGACTTGGGGCCGCTTGCCTATATTGCGCTGGTCGGCACGGGCGCCTGGCGGGCCAAATACCAGGGCGAGGTCCTGCCCGGCGGCGAGGCCTTGGCCAAGGCTGGGTTGGAGCCCATGACGCTCAGTTACAAGGAAGGCCTGGCCATGATCAACGGCACCTCGGTCATGGTCGGTGTTGCCGTCTGTCTCATTGCCGAACTAAAGCGGCTCATCAAGTCGAACATCCTGTTGTCTTCCATGAGCATCGAGGCCTTGAAGGGCAAAATCATGCCCTTCCACCCGGCGGCCCACGAGAACAAGCCACACCCGGGGCAGATCAAGGTTGCCGACTGCATCTTCAAGACTCTTGCCGACAGCAAGATGGTCGTGCAGGACGAAGAAGTGGAACAGTGGCTGAGTGAACTCAAGGGCGACAAGCCGGAGGGAATGGACCAGCAGATCGAAGACGCCTATTCGATCCGCGCCACGCCGCAGATCATCGGTCCCGTGGTGGACACCACCGAGTTCGTGGAAAGAACCTTGCAGATCGAGTTGAACTCGACAAACGACAACCCCCTGGTCCTGACGAAGTACGGCGAGGCGTTCCACAACGCCAATTTTCACGGCCAGTATGTTTCCAACGCCATGGACCAGACTTCAATCGTTATCACGACCATGTGCAATCTGACGGATCGGCGCATCGACCGATATCTCGACCCCTTCCACAACAATGGTCTGCCGCCGTTCCTCTGTAAGGAAGACCCGGGGTTACGTCATGGCCTCATGGGCGGACAGTATTGTGCCGCGTCAATAATGGCCGAGCTTCGCTCGCTCTGTCATCCGGTTTCCATCCAGACCCTGACCACGACCGGCGACTTCCAGGACCACGTTTCCATGGGTTTAGTGGCGGCCCGGCGCACTCGCGACATTCTGGCGCGCTCCTATTACATTCTCGGGTTTGAGTTGGTTTGCGCGGCCCAGGCGGCGGACCAACGCGGCAGCGACGAACTGAGTTCCGCCACCGGTGCCATATACAAAATGGTGCGCGAGGTTGTGCCCTACTTGGATCACGACGAGTCATTGACCGACCATATCGAGGCTGCGGCGGCGCTGATCAAGTCAGGCAGGATGTTGGAGGTTCTTCCCAAGGATTCCGAAATTTACAATTGGTAGGGCTCGCCCCAGCGGCTAAGCATGTGGCACATTGATCTCTTGGACATAGAATAGAGTGAGTCCATGAGCAGCATAACGCCTCGCCCCGTGGCCGGTTACGGACTGCCGGTTGGTCTGCGTATCACCGTGGGGCTGGTG
>CAYOOG010000152.1:0-1170 GCA_964405515.1 uncultured Alphaproteobacteria bacterium
CCGGCTTTGGCACCAAGGTGTTGAGGAACGACGGCGCCAGCTTCAGCGACCTCAGCGAAAACCCAAGCTCGCTCATCGCCGTCGGCAACATCGACGGCAACTGATTTTCATTGCTGACGGCAGCCGGTTATTCTCGTGATTTATCAATAATATCAACAACTTATATAAGATTCATCGCGAACATATTCATAAGGTATTGTAATCACTGGTATTATTCCGAAGAACCCGCAAATTACGAAACGAACCCAATTGCCCCTCTAGCCCATGGTGGCCAAGCGTTTGAGGTGGATTTTTTTTGCCGGAAATATCGGCGGCAACTGACCTGTAATATCGCTGTTGCGCATGGGCTGCGGGCGGCGTAGGTTGCGGCGGTTTTTCTCAAATTCAGTGGGTTCCCATGTCTTTCCTGTCCGACGCCGTAAATCGAATTGAAGCCTCCGCCACCATGGCGGTCACCGCCAAAGCCGCCGAGCTCAGGGCCGCGGGCCGCGACGTTATTGGCCTCGGCGCCGGGGAGCCCGATTTTCCCACGCCGGAGAATATCAAGGCTGCGGGCATCACGGCCATAACCGAGAACCGGACCAAGTACACGGCGGTAGACGGGACCGTGGAGCTAAAGCAGGCCATCGCCGCCAAGTTCAGCCGAGAAAACGGACTGGATTACGAAACCTCTCAGATTAGCGTCGGCTGCGGCGGCAAGCAGATCATTTTCAATGCCCTGCTGGTGACCATTAATTCGGGAGACGAAGTGATCATCCCGGCGCCCTATTGGGTGAGTTATCCGGACATCGTGAATTTGGCCGGCGGCACGCCGGTCATCGTGGAGGCTGGCCTGGAGGACGGCTTTCGTCTGCAACCGGAAGATCTCGAGGCGGCCATAACGCCCAAGACCAAGTGGTTGATCTTCAATTCGCCTGGTAATCCGTCCGGCGCGGCCTACGACCGGGAGGCCATGAAGGCGCTGACCGACGTTTTGGTGGCCCACGAGAATGTCTGGATCTTGGTCGACGATATGTACGAGCACATCGTCTACGACGATTTTGAATTTGTCACGCCGGCCCAGGTGGAACCCAAGCTCTATGACCGCACGCTGACCATGAACGGGGTGTCGAAGGCCTATTCCATGACCGGCTGGCGCATCGGCTATGCCGGGGGCCCCCAGGCCCTGAT
>CAYOOG010000152.1:1180-5306 GCA_964405515.1 uncultured Alphaproteobacteria bacterium
CTAGATGTAGCGCCGCGTTTGTACGAACGGACCGTGATCCTCAACGGGGTCTCTAAGGCCTACTCAATGACTGGTTGGCGGATCGGCTACGCCGGAGGCCCAGCGCCGCTCATCGCCGCCATGGGGAAATTGCAGTCGCAAAGCACCTCCAACCCTTGCTCGATCAGTCAGGCCGCGGCCGTAGAGGCTTTGAACGGTCCGCAGGAGTTTATTGCCGAACGCTCGGCGGCTTTTCAGAAGCGCCGCGACCTGGTGGTCTCCATGCTCAATCAGGCAACGGGACTTGAATGCCCGACGCCGGAGGGCGCGTTTTACGTCTACCCCAGTTGTGCCGGCCTCATGGGCAAGACCACGCCCGGCGGCAAGGTGATTGAGAGCGATCTGGATTTCGTGGCTTATCTCCTTGAGGATGAAGGCGTGGCCGCCGTACATGGCGCGGCCTTCGGCCTCTCGCCCCATTTCCGGGTCTCCTATGCCACCTCCGAGGAATTGCTGACAGAGGCCTGCACCCGTATTCAGCGCGCCTGCGCGGCACTGAAATAGCGGCCCCGAATCACCCGAAGTCGCTTTATTTTGCCGAATCAGCGCCCAATAGCGCTGATTCCGGGCCTTTTTCCTTGCAACCGCCGCCCTGCGCTGGAACCATGGGCGGCCCCGAAAAGAGGGTATGGGCGCGCCCCGTCGCGAGCCTTGAACATGCAAGTCGGTTCCAAATTTGTGGGAGGGAAAGTGACCTGAATGAGCACCAAGCAAGCATCCGGGCCCCGTTGCGTTGCCATTGTCGGCCCCTACCTCAGCGGTAAGACTACCCTCCTTGAAAGTATGCTCGCGGTAACCGGCGCGGTCTCGCGCAAGGGATCAGTCTCCAAGGGTAATACGGTCGGCGACAGTTCGGCGGAGGCCCGGGCCCATGAAATGAGCGTTGAGGCCAACGTGGCCACAACAACGTTTATGGACGAAAGCCTCACATTCATCGATTGCCCTGGATCCGTCGAATTCCAACAGGATGCCCGCAATGTCGTCACAGCAGTTGACGCCGCGGTTGTCGTGGTGGACGCGGAAATGGCCTGGCCTGTCGCCATCGCGCCAATCTTGAAGAGTTTGCAGGATTCCCAGGTGCCAACGGCGATTTTCGTCAACAAGATAGATACCGCGACCGGCCAGGTAAGTGGACTGCTTGATGCCTTGAGCCCGGCTTCCGAACGGCCCCTGGTGATGCGCCACCTGCCGCTGATCGAGGACGGAACGATCAACGGTTATGTGGATCTGGCGAGCGAGCGGGCCTACGTCTACCGTGCCGGCGCGGCCTCAGAGATTGTTGACCTGCCTGACGACATGTCGGAGCAGGAAAAGGCGGATCGCTTTCATTTGCTGGAGACCCTGGCCGATTACGACGACGATTTGATGGAGCAGCTTCTTGAGGATGTCGAACCTGATCGGGAGGTTGTCTACAAGGACCTGACCAAGGAATTTCAGGACGGCTTAATCGTGCCGGTTTTCCTCGGCGCGGCGGAAACCGACAACGGCGTGCGGCGTCTATTGAAGGCTCTCCGCCACGAGGTGCCCGAGGTTGCAACTCTGCTTGAGCGCGTAGGCGCAAAGGCCTCGGGCGACACGCTGGCCCAGGTAGTGAAGACCTATCACACGCCCCATGGCGGCAAGCTTTCAGTAGCGCGCATCCTGAGCGGCAAGGTCAAGGACGGCGACTCCCTGAGCGGAGACCGTATTGCCGGCCTATTTCACATGATGGGTGGCCAAAACAACAAGATCGCCGAGGCAGTTGCCGGCGATACCGTGGCCATGGGGCGGATGGAAGGCGCCAAGACCGGCGATACCCTGGCGCCCAAAGGCGGCTCGCCGGATCAACTGCCCAGGGCGGACCTGCCACAGGCCATTTACGGTAAGGCCGTGCAAGCCGCAAAGCGCGCCGACGAGGTCAAGTTGAGCACGGCGCTTGCCAAGGTCCATGAGGAGGATCCCTCCATATCGCTGGTTATTGTGCAGGACACGCACCAAATGGTTCTTTGGGGCCAGGGTGAGATTCACCTGCGCGTTGCCGCCGAACGCCTCAAGAACAGGTATAGCCTTGATATCGTCACCGATCAGCCGGCGGTTCCCTACAAGGAGGCGATCCGCAAGGGCAAGGCGCAACGCAGCCGCTTTAAGCGCCAGACCGGAGGTCACGGCCAATTCGGCGATGTCGAGGTGGAGATCAAGCCCTTGCCCAGGGGCGAAGGTTTTGTTTTCGAAAATAAGATTACCGGCGGCGCCATACCCAGGCAATATATCCAGTCGGTTGAACACGGCGTTGTCGATTATCTGAGCAAGGGGCCACTGGGCTTCAATGTTGTCGACGTTTGCGTGACCCTGGTCGATGGCGGCTACCATGCGGTGGATAGTTCCGACATCGCTTTCCGCACGGCCGCCCGCATGGCCATGACGGAGGCCATGCCCGAATGCAGCCCGGTTCTCTTGGAACCTGTCCTGGCGGTGGAAGTCAGCGTGCCTTCCGATTTCACGGCCAAGATCAACGGCGTTATCAGCGGCCGGCGAGGACAGATTCTGGGCTTTGAGCCCAAGGAAGGCTGGAACGGTTGGGATGTGGTCACCGGCCACATGCCACAATCCGAAGTGCATGACTTGATCGTGGAGTTGCGCTCACTCACCCACGGTGTCGGCTCGTTCAATTGGAAATTTGACCATCTTGCCGAATTGGTGGGCCGCGAAGCGGACCAGATCGTACAGGCGGCGGCCGAGAAAAAGGACTAGAGTCGGAAGGACTCTAGAGCGCTCGGGGATATTGTCGACCAATCCGCGTGGGGGCGCGGGGCGGAGTTTCTTGTGTACTGAATGGAAACCGACGGCATGCTGATCAAATGCCCCCACGGTTGGGAACTGCCGGAATCGGCGGCCACGGACGAAAGCATTTACTGGGATAGGCGCCGGTTCCTGCGCGGTCTTGCCGCTGGCGGGATGGTGAGCAGTCTACCGTTCGGCCAGGCGCGCTCCGCCGTGCCGGGCGACGATCCTTCCAGTCATCTCTATCCGCTGCCGCGCAACGACACCTACAAGCTCGATCGGCCGCTGACCAACGAGGCCATAGCCTCCACCAATAATAATTTCTACGAGTTCGGCTCCCATAAGCAGATAGCAAAAGCCGCCCAGAAGTTGCCGATTAGGCCCTGGACGGTGGTGCTGGACGGCCTGGTGGAGAAGGAAAGGGCCCTGGACATTGATGATCTGCTTGGCCGCATGCCGTTGGAGGAAAGGCTTTACCAGCACCGCTGCGTGGAGGCCTGGTCCATGGCCGTACCATGGAGCGGCTTTGCCATGAGGGCGCTGGTCGACCTGGCGCGGCCATTGGCCAAGGCCAGATATGTGGTCATGGAAACTTTTCTCGACCGCAAGGTGGCTTCAGGGCAAAAGCAGTTCTGGTATCCCTGGCCCTACAAAGAGGGACTGACCTTGGCCGAGGCCACCAACGATCTGGCTTTCTTGGTCACTGGTGTCTATGGCAAGCCGCTGCCTAAACAATATGGCGCGCCATTGCGCTTGGCACTGCCCTGGAAGTACGGCTTCAAATCCATCAAATCCATCGTTCGCTTCAGCTTTACCGCCAGGCGCCCGGTCAGTTTCTGGCAGCAACTCAACGCCAAGGAGTATGGTTTCTGGGCGAACGTCAACCCCGAGGTCCGTCACCCCCGATGGAGCCAGGCGACCGAGGAGTTGCTGGGCACGGGCCGCCGCGTGCCAACCTTGAAGTTCAACGGCTATGGGGAATATGTCGCCGGGCTTTATTCCGGCATGACCGGCGAGGACCTTTACCGTTGACGATCGAACTCAAAAAAAATGCCGGGCCAAATGGCCCGGCAAGTCTAACAGGGAGGCTTCACGTCTGGGAGACGTGAAATGCCAGATTGGAGTGGGGGACACGCCCAATCCAGCTCGGGACTTCCAACGTGGGATACATGGGAGGTACGTGGAAACCCCGGTGGGATGCTGCAACGCAACAACCCACACTCAATATGTAAGATATTTAGATTGGGCTTTAAACCCCCAATCGTGCGTTTCGGCCATGTTTTTTTCGCAAGGCAACTGTTCGGATGGACCTGTCGTCCGCGCGCCA
>CAYOOG010000153.1:0-5246 GCA_964405515.1 uncultured Alphaproteobacteria bacterium
ATGGTGGTCTCCAACGAGCCCGGCTACTACAAGGAAGGCGACTACGGCATCCGTATCGAAAACCTCATCGAAATCTGCGAGGCCGAACCGATGGACGGCCAGGAAGGCACGTTTCTGACATCGCGGCCGCTGACCCTGGCGCCGATTGATTTGAATTTGATCGAGCCGTCGCTGTTGACGGAGGAAGAACGGGCCTGGCTTAACGACTACCACGCACGGGTGCGAGAAACGCTGACGCCAATCGTGGATAAAGATACCGCGGCGTGGCTCAAGAAGGCGACGCGCAAGATTTGAGCCGGAGTCCTCAGCCGCCGACAAGCTTGAGCCAAGCGTCTTCGTACACGATTTTCACGCCAAGAAGCTCCGCTTCCTTTCCCGTTTTTCCAGGTTTCGCACCGACCACAACATAGTCGGTAGCAGCAGATACTGTGCTGGAAACCGTCGCGCCCAGGCTCGACACTTTGGTCTTGGCTTCAGCCCGGCTCATTTTCTCCAAAGTACCTGTAAACACGAATGTTTTTCCAGCCAAACGCGAGCCCGTGATTGGCGTCACGAAATCGCTTACGATAAGTATTTCTTCCAAGGCTTTCACAACTTCGAGATTGTGGGATTCGGAGAAGAAATCGACCAGAGTTTCGACAGTCTTAGCGCCAAAGCCGTCTATGCTCATCAAATCGGTATAGGCTTTACCCTTCCGGCCATCGGCTTCTTCCATGGCAGCAAGAAACTTCTGCAGAGAACCATATTGTTGCGCCAACAACCGGGCGTTGGCCTGCCCTACCGTTGGGATACCCAGCGCAAAGATGAAACGCTCCAGACTGATCCCTTCGCTATTCTTTATACTTGAGTAGAGATTTTCGACCGATTTCGTATTCCATCCCTTTATTTCCGCCAGAGAAAACCGCGCTTCCTCTTTGAATGAAAATAGATCATCCGAATACTCGGTCTTCGTATTGTCGTCCGTTGCGCGACGTTCTAACCGCCCAATATCAAGCTCTTGCAAATTGAAAATGTCTTCGGGGCTACGCACTAATTCCAAATCCCACAAGGCCCGTAATTGTTTTTCCCCAAGACCTTCAATATCAAGGGCGTCGCGTGAAACAAAGTGACGCAAGCGCGCTATCGCCTGGCCACGGCATGAAAGGCCGCCTGTACACCTCCATCGCGCTCCCTTAGTTCTCTTGATCCTGTCAAGAATCTCACGTTTAGCCGGGCTCTTACATACCGGGCAAGTCCTTGGAAACTTGTATCTTCTTGTTCGTTTCGGTCGTTTCTTTGTCACAACCTCTACGACCTGAGGAATGACGTCGCCCGCTCGCTGGACAACCACCGTATCCTTAATACGAATGTCCTTCTCCTTAATCTCATCTTCGTTGTGCAGAGTAGCGTTAGAGACCACAACCCCACCTATATTAACGGGTTTCAGCCGGGCCACGGGCGTGAGCGTGCCCGTTCGCCCTACCTGAAGTTCGATTTTCAGTACGACCGTTTTTGCCTGTTCGGCGGGGAACTTGTGGGCAATAGCCCAGCGCGGCGCGCGGCCAGCCGCGCCCAGGCGTTCCTGCCAGTCAAGCCGGTCAACTTTATAGACCATCCCGTCGATATCGTAACCGAGACTAGCCCGCTGCTCCTCGATTTCCCGGTATGCAGCCAACGTTTCATCCACGCTCGTGCAAAGCCGGGACAGGGGATTTACCAAGAACCCCCAAGCCCCAAATAGATCCAACATGCCAACCTGAGTATCTGCAGGTAACTTGCTGACTTCGCCCCACCCGTAAGCGAAAAAGCCTAAAGATCGGCTAGCAGTAATGGTGGGATCCAATCGTCGAAGTGACCCCGCCGCGGCGTTGCGCGGATTGGCGAAGGCCGCTTTGCCGGCGGACTCTTGCGCCTCGTTCAATTTGAAAAAATCCTCACTGGTCATATAGACCTCGCCACGCACTTCTAGCACTGCGGGGAGGCCCTTCGCGTCTAGATTCTTAGGTATTTCGTCAATCGTCGCTAAGTTGATAGTGATATCGTCGCCCTTACTTCCGTCTCCGCGAGTCGCACCCTGCACAAAGACGCCATTTTTGTAACGCAAACTAACGGAGATTCCGTCGATCTTTGGCTCGACCGAAAGAACCACTTTATCCTTGTCATTTAGGTTCAAATACCGCCGCACTTTGCCGACAAATTCATGTATGTCCTGGTCGTCGAAACCGTTATCTAGGGACAACATCGGCCTAGTATGCTTGACGCTAAATAACTCAGTGGGTGATTCGCCAACTTTTTGAATAGGACTGTCAGGTCTCTTGAGATAGGGAAAGTGGGCCTCTATATCCTGGAAGCGCTTTTTTAGAGAATCAAACTGTGCATCCGTCGCTGAGGGAGAGTCTTTCTCGTGATATTCCCAATTCAAACGCTCCAATTCCTTCCCCAGGGGAAGATACTCGGCCCAAGCCTGCTCTGGTTTCAGCTTTTCAACCGGAATATCGCTGCCTATTTTGGTTGCCATAACCCTAACCCGTGCGAGCCTGGAGCAGTTTATCCGCCGCCGCCCGGGCCTCGTCCGTGGTGCTGGCGCCCGACAGCATGCGGGCGATTTCCTCGCGCCGCTCGCCCGGCTCGAGAGCCGTGACCTGAGTGACCACGCCGTCTTTGGGCTTGGCCCGGTCCAGCTTTTCGACCCGCCAATGATGGCCGGCACGCGCCGCCACCTGGGGCGAGTGGGTCACCACGAGTACCTGGGCACCGGCCGCCAGATGCGCCAGGCGCTCCCCCACGGCGTCGGCCACGGCGCCACCAATGCCCGAATCGACTTCGTCAAAAACCAGTGTGCTGGCCGTACCCTGCCCGGCGAGAGAAACCCTTAACGCCAGCATGAAGCGGGATAACTCACCACCCGAGGCGATTCGCGCCAAGGGCCCAAGATCGGCGCCTGGATTGGTCGAGACCTGAAATTCCACTTTCTCGGCCCCGCCCGCTGTCCATTTTTCCTGGGCCAGCGGCTCCAAATGGGTGCAAAACGACGCCTTGTCCAGTTTCAGGGGCTTGAGTTCCTTTGCCACTTCGCGGTCGAGCTTGGCCGCCGCCTTGGCCCGGGCCGTGCTCAATTTCCTGGCCAACCCGACGAATTTCTCCCGCGCCGCCTTCTCCGCGTCTCTTAAGGCCGCCGTTCGGTCATCCCCCCGGTCGAGAGCCGCTAGTTTCTCGGCGTACTGGCGGTGCAGGTCGGCCAGGTCGTCGGCCTGGCACTGGTGTTTGCGCGCGGCGGCGCGAAGCGCGAACAACCGGTCTTCAACGGCCTCCAACTTGCCCGGCTCAAAATTCAAGTCTTGCTCGGCGGCCTCCAGGGCGGCTACGGCCTCCGCCGCCTCGGCGCTGGCCCGGTCCAAAGCCGCCAGGACATTCCCAAGCCGCGACGCGGCCCCCTCGATGCGGTCGGCTGTACGCTCCAAGCGGCGCTGGGCGCCGCGCATGCGAGCTTCCACGCCTGAATCCTGGCCAAGTTGGCTCAAGGCATGCCCCAGCTCCTCGGACAGCTTGCCGCCATGCATCATCAGCGCCCGGGATTCCGCCAGTTCGGCCTCCTCGCCCACCTGCGGTTCCATGTCATCAAGCTCGGCCACAATGTGCCGGAGGTAGTCCTCTTCCTTGCGTCCGGCGGCGAGTTCGGCCTCGGCGGTTTCTCTTGCCTCTACTGCCGCCTCAAGCGCCATGTGCGCCTCGCGGCATTTCCCGCCCAGGGCATTGTTGCCGCCAAAAGCGTCCAAGAGCGCCCGATGCCCGGCCGGGTTCAAGAGGCCGCGATCGCTTTGCTGACCGTGAAGCTCCACCAGGCAGTCACCGATGCCGCGCAGAAAAGAGACGCTGACCGGCTGATCGTTGACAAAGGCCCGGCTGCGTCCATCCTCGGTCAGTGATCGGCGCAGGATCAGGCTGTCCTCGCCGCCCAAGCCCTGTTCCTCTACTAGGGCCACGGCGGAATGCCCTTTTGGCAATATGAATTCAGCCGTGACCGACCCCTGCCCCGCACCACGGCGCACCAGACCACTATCGCCGCGAGCGCCCATGGCGAGATTTAGGGCATCAAGCAATATGGATTTGCCGGCGCCGGTCTCGCCCGTCAGCACCCACAAGCCATCGCTGAACTGCAGGTCCAAATGGTCGATTAGGACGATATCGCGGACGGTAAGGCCAACGAGCATCGCTCAGCCCGTCCTGCTAAAAAATGGCGTCCCAGGCCCGGCTGATCCAGGACCCGGTATCTTCCTCTCCGGTATCCTCGCCGACGGCGATGCGCTTGGTTTTGCGCTCGACGTTGGTGACCAGATTGTAGCTGTCGCGGTACCAGACGCTGCCCGGAAAGTTGTGGCCCAGGACCGCCGCTTGGGCCTGAGCTTCTTCGTCCAACCCCAATGCGATAAAAGCTTCGGTCAAGCGGTGCAAAGCCTCCGGCACGTGAGTCGTGGTCTCGTATTCATCAACGACGTTATCAAAGCGGTTGATTGCGGCGATGTACTGATGCTGGCCCATATAGTAGCGGCCAATGGCCATTTCCTTGCCCGCCAGATGGTCCCGCGCCAGGTCAATTTTCAGCCGCGCGTCGCGGGCGTAATCGCTGCTGGGATAACGGCGCACCAATTCATTTAGGGCGTTCAGCGCCAGTTCGGTCATCTCCTGGTCGCGGAGCACGTCGGAGATCTGCTCGTAATAGGAAACGGCTATCAAATAATAGGCGTAAGGGGCATCCCGATGGCCCGGATGAAGACTGAGGAAACGCCGTGCCGACAGTACGGCGTTTTCGTATTCGTTGTACTGATAGAACGAGTATGCGGACATCAGCTGTGATTTCGTCGCCCAGGTTGAGTAAGGGTGCTGACGCTCAACCTCATTAAAGGCCCGCGCCGCCATGACGTACTCCCCCTTCAGGAGATACTCCACGCCTCGGTTGTAAAGAGGCTCAACCTGCTGCGCCCGGTAGCGCTCTTCGTCAGACGAGTTGCCACACGCGGACAGTACTGCTGCGAGCAAGAACGCTCCGGCAATACGGCTCCCGCGCGAAAAGAGCTGCAAAGTACCCGTCCTCCGGGATTGATGAGTAGAAGTTGATCGAGTTCCGATTGTCTGAAGCACGCTCTGTCCGTCCTAAAAAACTCAGCGCCCAATTCGGCGCAGGGCTATCAATATAGCATGGGGTTTTGGTCGCCGCCCAGCCCGAAGGCAAGCTCAAAAAGGCTCAAATCCCGCAACTATTCTCGTTT
>CAYOOG010000154.1:0-3476 GCA_964405515.1 uncultured Alphaproteobacteria bacterium
CAGTGAATCATGATCAAATCGTTTTGGGAATCCCGTTAATGGGTCCGGACCCTAACCCCTCGGCAGGGGAGCAGTCGTGTAAATCAGCTGCTTTCCGGGGCCGTGGGCTCGTCCGGCGTTGCCGGGTCCGCATCCTCGGGGGCCGCTTCCTCGGGGGCGGCCTCCTCGGGGGCCGGGCTCTCTTCGGCCGCGGCGTCTGACTCGGCAACCGAGGTCCGATATTCGGTGGGCGACATGCTGGTCAGTTCCTTGAAAACCCTGTTAAATGACACCAAGCTGTTGAAGCCAACATCGTAGGCGATGGGCGTGACCTGCACATCGCTTCCCACAAGAAGCAGTTTTGCCTCGTCAATGCGGTGCTGGTTCATGAGTTGGCGGAAGGTCTTGCAAAAAGCGACATTGATGACGCGGGAGACGATGCTTTCCGAAACATCCAACTCGCGGGCGAGATCGGTGCGGCTATAGGAGGGCTCTTGATAGAGCTTATCAAGGGCCATCAAATCCCTGATGCGGTCTGCCAGCGCCAATTCATCCTCGTTCAGTTCCATGGTCTGGCGCGTAGCCATGCCCGGAAGCAGAACGACCACCTTGGGATCAATCCTGAAGACCAACGTGGTAATCAGGTAGACGAAGATAAGTCCGAACATTGTCCGGGTCATTGCCGCGCTGGCCGGTGAAAGAAGTTCAAGGGCGCGCGCCAGATCGACGCCAACAAGATTGATAATGCTAAAGACGATCAGCGTCAGCACGACCCAATAGGCTTCGTTGGAGCTGGCTTCCTGCCGTAACATGAGCAGGGCCTTACGCTCGAAAAACAGCAGGATTAGGAGTAGCGAGCCGGGCAGCACGGTCAGTGCCGCCAGCGATCCGATCATCTGCGGGCACGGACCCGAACAACCGTAATGAAAAACTGTCCAAAAATACGCCAGTGGCGGGCCGACCAAGGGTACAAGCAAGATGGAAATATGACCTCCAGTCGGCAATTTCTGGGTCGTCATTTGCATGATAAGTATGTAGGCAAAGGCCGGAATATAGGCCTGCGTTATCCAGACCAGAATTGCCGCACCCACCGCAGCCGGCGGTAGGGCAACATTGGGCAGGGCGAATCCGGCGCCGAGTACAGCAAAAAAGCCGATGGTTGGGGCCGCCTTATCAATGTCGGTGGCCTTGAGAAACACCAAACGAGGACAAACAGGCAGTGCATGGTGCCGACAATGTCCAGCCCCTGAGTCAAGGTGATGAGTTGGTTGAACAGCAAGTGTTTCCTCCCTAAATCATCTCCCGGCTTCCCCGCCCCCGCCGCACGCCAAGCATAAACTCCTACTAACGTCTGGCGCCACTCTCAAAAAGTCCGCCGATGGTCCGTTCGCTCCATCGTATAGAATCCCTTATCTTGTGCCGGTTTTGTGCCGATAAGGGCAATTGAATTCCGCCCACCGTGTCTCCGCTACCGCCTCAAATCAATCAACCAAGGCATCCCTTGGGCCGGAAGCGGAAAAACCATAGCACCGGGTTGCCGCAAGGCCAAGTCAAGCGCCAAGGCTCTCCTAATATAGTAAGGGAGCCTGGATGACTGGCTATCGCGAGTAATAATCAGATTCAATTCACGTAGGGGGTGGCTCAAGCCGCCCTAAAGCAGCCCCTCGGCGACCAGCCAGGCGTGGCTTTCCTCCACGCACTCCTTCAAAGGTGTCTGTTGAAAACCCAGTTCGCGCTCCGCCTTGTCGGTGTCCAGTTCAAAGGAAATACACATTAATGCCGCCATCTCGGGCGTCAGATCAGGCTCCTTGCCGGTGAACCAGGCCACGCCAGCTCCCAGACGGGCGATGATTTGCATCAGTACCGGCGGTACGGGTTTCGCCTTGAGCTCAATTCCCATGCAGTCCGCCATCATTTGAATCATTTCAGCCATGGAGTGTGAAGGTCCCGGAAGAATATAGTTTTTGCCCGAACGGCCACGCTCTGCCGCGGCGATATGGGCCTTCGCGACTTGCGTAACATGGTTATAAACTCCGGCGCCGGACGGCAGCCCGCCAAGCTTGCCGTCGCGCAGGGCGAAGAATAACTGCGCCCAACCACCGGTGTCGCGTTTGCCCAGGACCGCGTTGGGGTTGATGATGACAGCGTCCAGGCCGCGCGCCACGCCCGCGCGCACTTCCTCCTCCGCCAGCCATTTGCTGCGCTCGTAGTTAATCCAGGAAGTGCCTGCAAGGGAGACCGTATCCTCTGAAATGGTTTGGTTTCTGGGCATATAGGCTGAAACCGATGAGGTGCAGACAAACTTCTTAGCCCCCTTGGCAATCGCTGCCTCCACCATATAACGCGTGCCGTCCACGTTATTTCTTGTCTGCTGCGCATTATTGCGCGACCACATATTGGTATCGGCGGCAACGTGAAACACGGCGTCGACACCCTCGGGCATGGCCGCGTTCAGCGAGGCGGCGTCGGTCAGGTCACCCGCGGCCAGCGTTACCGGGAACTCTTTGAGCCGGCTGGTGTCCGCGGCGGCGCGGTGCAGCGCCGTTACTTGCCAGCCGGCATTACACAGTTCGTCGACCAAATTGAGGCCGACGAATCCGGTGCCGCCGGTGACAAACGCCGTCTTGCCCGACGCTAGGGCGTCCGTTGTACTGTCCGCTACGCTGTCCGTCATGGAATTGTCCCCCTGCTTCCTTTAACCCCCAAAACCGGACGAGATACTAGAGTCTTTCCGACCCTAATTGAAACAATTTTATGGGCGCAAATCAGTTGAATCTGTGGCGCTCCATCGTGTAAAGACCCGTGGGCGATCAGCGATTGGACCACGAAATAATGGAAATGACCGGCGAATACAGGATTCCGGCGTCTCGGGAGGAGGTCTGGGCGGCTCTCAACGATACCGAAGTCCTCCGCCAGTGCGTGCCCGGATGCGAGCGCGTGAACCAGAAATCGGACACGGAGTTTGAGGCTGCGGTCACAGCCAAGGTTGGTCCCGTGAAAGCCAAGTTCATCGGCGTCGTCACGCTTAGCGACCTTGACCCGCCCAGGGGCTATACCATCAGCGGTGAGGGCTCGGGCGGCGCCGCCGGGTTTGCCAAGGGTGGCGCCAAGGTGGCCCTGAGCGATGAGGGCGGTGCGACTCTTCTGACCTACGCTGTCGACGCCACGGTGGGCGGCAAGCTCGCGCAAATCGGCTCACGCCTGATCGACGCCACGGCCAAGAAAATGGCCGACGAGTTTTTTGCCAAGTTCTGCGAGTTGACGGGGGGCGAGGCGGTGCTGCCGCTGGCGGAAGGCACGGTCGGGGAAGACAAAATGGAAGGCCTTGGCCAACTGGCCTGGACCGGCGGCGTGATCACTCTTGTTTTACTTTCGCTGTGGTATTACAGCACGCTGCAATAATCGAAAATCAGGGAATGAAACGAAAATGGAAGAGTGCGGAATGAGTAAGATTTACGTTACCGATCGAGATGGCAAGGAACACGAGTTAGAGGCCA
>CAYOOG010000154.1:3486-5113 GCA_964405515.1 uncultured Alphaproteobacteria bacterium
AGTGTCATGGCAATTCTCCGTGAGAACGATATGCCCATTGAAGCCATCTGCGGCGGTAGCTGTTCCTGTGCCACTTGCCATATTTACGCCGACGGTGAATGGGCCGCGCGCGTCGGCCCCCAGAGTGAGGATGAGGCCGAGCTCTTGGCCGACGACGCGCACAAGAAAGATTCCTCGCGCCTGAGTTGTCAGATTCAGTTTACAGACGAATTGGACGGTTTCCGGCTGACTCTTGCGCCGAAAAGCTTGTAATCCGCGCGCAACGGGCTCTGCTATAATCTGCTGATGATTCATGGTGCCCGCGATCGAAACCACACTAACTTCACCCATTTGGGTTGGTAGGGCGGTGAATGCCTGCAACTGAGTTTCTTGAGGTCGACGGTCGGCGCCTCGAATACGTCCGGCATGGACCACCGCCGCAAGAGGCGCCGACACTGGTTCTTCTTCACGAAGGTTTGGGCTGTGCGGCGATGTGGAAGGATTTCCCGGCGCGGCTGGCCGAGGCCACGGGCCTTGGCGCGCTGGTTTACAGCCGCTTGGGTTATGGCGCCTCCGACCCCTGCGAAGTACCGCGGCCCTTGAGCTACATGCATGACGCGGCGTCGGGCGAGTTGCCTGGTGTTCTGGCGGCGGCAGGCATTAGACAGTCGATTCTGGTTGGCCATTCGGACGGCGGCTCCAACGCCCTTGTCTACGCCAGCAACAACCCATCCGGGGCGCTCTTGGGACTCATTCTGGAAGCACCCCATGTCTTTGTAGAGGATATTTCAGTCGCCTCCATTGCCGACGCCAGGCAGGCGTACGAAGACGGCAATTTGAAGAGGCAACTTGAAAAATATCATGGGCCCAACGTTGACGGCGCCTTCTGGGGCTGGAACGACGCCTGGCTCGACCCGGAGTTCCGCAAATGGAACCTGGAAAAATATTTGCCCGGCGTAGAGGCGCCGGTGCTGGTGATTCAGGGCGAGGACGATCAATACGGCACTCGTGCCCAGGCCGACGCCATTGTTGCCCAGGCCGGTGGTGGGGCGGACTTGCTCATGGTTCCCGAATGCGGCCATTCCCCCCACCGAGACCAGGGGGATACGGTCCTGGCCGCCATGACGGCGTTTGTCGAAGGCTTAGGATCGGAAGGACTCTAAGTTTGTAGACCGCCGCAAATTTGCTAACGTCGTTGTCACCGCAATTGGGAACACCGCCATGCCAATTATCAACCGCATCGCCGGCTACCAGGATGAAATGACGGCGTGGCGCCGCGATATTCACGCTCACCCGGAAACCGCCTTCGAGGAACACCGCACGTCTGAATTTGTCGCCGGGCGTCTGGCTGAATTCGGCATCGAGGTTCACCAGGGGCTGGCTGGCACCGGTGTTGTCGGCACCCTCAAAGTGGGCGAGGGCGGTGGGGCCATTGCTCTTCGCGCTGACCTGGACGCGCTTCATATTCACGAGACCAACGATTTCGACTATCGCTCGCAAAACGACGGCAAGATGCACGCCTGCGGCCACGATGGGCACATGACCATGTTGCTGGGGGCGGCCAAGTATCTCGCCGAGACGCGTAATTTTGACGGCACCGTGCATTTTATTTTTCAGCCGGCGGAGGAAAACGAGGGCGGCGCCCGGG
>CAYOOG010000155.1:0-4996 GCA_964405515.1 uncultured Alphaproteobacteria bacterium
GGGCCAGCATCTGGTGGCCCAGGCAGATTCCGAACAGGGGCACGCCCTCCGCCAGCAGCCCCTGGATCATGGGCACGGCATAGTCGCCGGTGGCCGCCGGGTCGCCCGGCCCGTTGGACAGAAACACCCCGTCCGGCTTGTGGGCCAGGATGTCGTCCGCCGTGGCCGTGGCCGGGACCACCGTCACCCTGGCCCCGCTTGAGACCAGGCAGCGCAGAATATTGTGCTTGATGCCGAAATCCACCGCGACCACATGAACCTTGCCGTTCTTGGCCTTGCCATAGCTTTCACCCAAAGTCCAGCAGGTCTGGCGCCAGTCGTGGGATTGCGCGCAGCTAACCCCCTTGGCCAGATCCATGCCCTCAAGGCCCGGCCAGGCGGCGGCCTCGGCCACCAGGGATTCCACGTCAATATCGCCGCTGGGTGCATGGCAGACCACGCCGTTGGGCGCGCCGCCGTCACGGATGCGGCGGGTCAGCCGGCGCGTGTCGACACCTGAAAGCCCCACCAGATTGCGCGCCTTCAACCAGTCGTCCAGGTGCTGATCGGCGCGGAAATTGGAGGGCGTGGTGATGTCGGCGCGCAGCACCAGGCCCCGGGCCGCCGGGGTCGCGGTTTCCACGTCCTCGGCATTGCTGCCGACGTTGCCGATGTGCGGGAAGGTAAAGGTAATAATCTGCCCGGCGTAGGACGGGTCGGTGAGAATCTCCTGGTAGCCCGTAAGCGAGGTATTGAAACAGACTTCGCCGACAGCCGAACCCTCGGCGCCCAGGCCGTGCCCCCAAAAAACAGTGCCGTCGCCGAGGACCAGGGCGCCCGTGGGCGCGCCCGAGACTCTCCGGCCCGGACCCGGATGGCCGGGCGCGGGCGCGGTATTCTTGGATCCTGTCATGAAATAGGACTCCGCCGGCGACGATGCGGGGCGGGTTGGGCCTACTGGCGCGCGACGGGGTTCAGGGTCCTGCGGCGCCGGGCTATGCGGCGACCGCCCACGTAAATTGGAGCGGAACATAAGCAAAGCGAAGGCCGCCGTCAAGCCGCATCGTTTCGCTAAAACTCTTTTAATTTCAATAAGTTAATTAGCGCTTAAAGATTTGCCAAGGAGCCCGGCTTCGAGTAAAGTCCTTGCTTCCCCTTCAGCTATTCGAGACTCCCGTATGCTTCGCGAGCAGCTCACCGACGCCCTCAAAGTGTCGATGAAATCCCAGGACAAGCGCCGCACGGCGACCCTGCGCCTCATACTGGCGGCGATCAAGGACCGGGATATCGCGGCCCACGGCAGCGACAGCGCCGAGCCGGTGAGCGACGACGAAATTCTTTCGCTCCTGGCCAAGATGGTGAAGCAGCGCCGCGAGACCATCGAGGTCTGCGAGCAGGCGGGACGCACCAAACTGGCGGAGCAGGAAAACGCGGAAATCGAGATCATCGAATCCTTCCTGCCCCAGCAGTTGAGCGAATCGGAAACCGCCGACGCTTGCCGCGAGGTCATCGCCGAGATCGAAGCCGGCGGTATCAAGGACATGGGCCGGACCATGGGTGTGCTAAAGGAACGCTATGCGGGGCGTGTTGATTTCGCCCAAGCCAGCAAACTGGTCAAAGAACTGCTATCTTAAGTGGCGGGCCCTGGCGCCCGGAATGAATTGCGGAAGGTGCGTGGGCCGGCATGTTCTATGCCCCTGAATTCTTGGATGAGGTTCGCGCCAGGGTAGGCCTGGCGGATGTCGTGGGCCGCCGAGTCAAGCTTACCAAGCGGGGGCGCGAATACGTTGCCCTTTGCCCTTTTCACAACGAAAAGACCCCATCCTTCACGCTGAACGAGGAAAAGGGCTTTTATCACTGCTTCGGCTGTGGCGCCCACGGTGATGTCTTCAAGTATTTGACCGAAAGCGAGGGCCTGTCCTTTGGCGAGGCCGTGGTGCGGCTGGCGGGCCAAGCGGGCATGGCGCTGCCCGAGGCCAAACCCGGCGACCGTGAAAAGGCGGAAAAGGCCAAGACCCAATACGCCGTTCTGGAAAAAGCCGCGGGCTGGTTTGAATCACAACTTGGCGGATTGGGCGGCGAAGCGGCCAGGGCATATGTCGAAGGCCGGGGGATCGACGGCGAACTGGCGGCCCGGTTTCGCCTTGGCCTGGCGCCGGACGCCAGAACCCGGCTCAAGGACGCGCTGATCGCCGACGGTTTTTCCGAAGAACTGCTGGTGGAGGCCGGGATGCTCATCACGCCGGAGGACGGCGGCACCCCCAACGACCGCTTTCGCAACCGCCTGATGTTCCCGATCGCCGACCGCCGTGGGCAGGTGGTGGCCTTCGGTGGCCGGACGCTCGGCGATGCCCGGGCCAAGTATTTGAACTCGCCGGAGACCGACGTCTTCCACAAGGGCAGCCTGCTCTACAACCTCAATCACGCGACTCCGGCGATCCGCGAGAGTGATTCCGTCGTTGTGGTCGAAGGTTACATGGATGTTATCGCGCTGGCTCGCGTGGGCATCGACTGGGCGGTGGCGCCGCTCGGCACGGCCATCACCGAGCGTCAGATCGAGACCCTATGGCGGCTGGTGCCGGAGCCGATTCTTTGCTTCGACGGTGACGACGCCGGCCAGAAGGCAGCCGACCGGGCGGGGGAGAGGGCCCTGCCGCTGCTGAAGCCGGGGCACTCCCTGGTCTTTGCCGTGCTGCCCAAGGGCGAGGATCCGGACAGTCTGGTCAGCACCCAGGGCCGCGAGGCCATGGACAAGCTGCTGGCCCGGCGCCAGCAACTTTGGGCCCGACTCTGGGAGATGCTGCGCCGGGGCCGCAGCCTGGACACGCCCGAGCGCCAAGCGGGGCTAGAGGCGGATATCGACCGCATGACCGCCCAGATAACTGATCCCAAGGTACGGGGCACCTATCGCAACAGCCTGCGCAAACTCTATTTTGATGTCACCCGGGCCGGGGGGCGGGGAGGAGACGGTAAAAAAGGCACTTCAAATCAAAAGGTTAGGGATAAGACCGGCGGTACCCGGGAGTTCCGGGCGGCGAATGCCCTGGCCGACGACGACGCCGGGCGCCGCGAGTGCGTCCTGGTGGAGACCATGATTGGCCACCCGGAGCTGCTGGAATGGTACCAGGAAGACTTTGCCGCCCTCGAATTTTCGATCCCGGCGCTTGACAAATTACGTAATGAAATCATAGGTATTACGACGAATAAACCAGATGTTGACAATGAGGGTCTAAAACACCAACTCATTGACGAGGGCTTGTCTGATCTTTTAGAGCGCTTGGCCATCAGTGCAGCGCCAGGAACCGAATGGTTCACCTCTCCAGACGCGGCCACCGAAGACGCTGAAAAAGCATGGAAGAGTGCGCTTGCGCACCATCGTCTGCCTGGGCTCAAGGTCCAGCTGGACGAGGCGACGGAAGTGTACGCTGCGGATTTGACGAAGGAGAACCTCGAGCGTCTGAAATCCCTGCAGGCCGAAATCGAATCGGCAAAGGCGGAAGCGAATGCCGAATGGGAGAGTTTCGGCGTGGCTTCGGGCCGCAGGGTGCCCGGCTGATCACACTTAATGTGTTGATGTATGGCCGTGGCGAATATTAGAGGCGCGGTGGGTTCCCCTTATTGATGGGAAGAACATTCGATGGTGGCTAAAGCAACGGAAGCGGAAAGTATCGAAACCCCGGCGGATGGTTCCGATGATTCCCTGTCCGATCCCATGGTGCAGGCGGTCAAGAAGATGATCGCCCGGGCCAAGGAGGTCGGCTACATTACCTATGGTGAGCTGAACAAGGTTCTGCCGCCCAATCAAGTCTCGTCCGAGCAGATCGAAGACACCATGACGCTGTTGTCCGATATGGGCATCAATGTGGTTGACGGCGACGAGAGCGAGGATGGCCAGACGCAGACCGCCGGAAAAGAAGAAGGCGCGGAGGAAGAACAGCCGGCAAAGGCCGAGGTTATTGCCAGTAAGCCCGAGCAGTTGGACCGCACGGACGACCCGGTGCGCATGTATCTGCGTGAAATGGGCAGCGTCGAGTTGCTCTCCCGCGAGGGCGAAATCGCCATCGCCAAGCGCATCGAGGCCGGCCGCGATGCCATGATCAGCGGCCTGTGCGAGAGCCCCCTGACCTTCGGCGCCATTACAATCTGGCGCGAGGAACTTTTGAATTCCGAGATTTTGTTGCGCGACGTTATCGACCTTGATGCCACCTACGGCGGTGGTCCGGGGCAGACCACGCCGGCTCCCGGCACGCACGGCGGTGATGGTGCTGTCGCCGGTACGCCTCCGCCACCGCCGGTAAAAGAAGAGAAGCCCGCCGCCGAAACCAAGGAAGGCGAGGAGGGCAAGGAAGGCGAGAACAAGACCGAAGGCGATGACGACGACGATGAAGCCGATAACAGCCTCTCGCTCGCGGCCATGGAAGAAGCCCTGAGGCCCAAGGTTCTCAAGACCTTTGATGAAATTTACGCGACCTATAAGAAGTTCAACCGGCTGCAAACGATGCGGCTGGAAGCGACCCTGAAGAGCGATCAAATTTCAACCGCCCAGGAGCGACGCTATCAAAAACTGAAGGCCGAACTCGTGGATCTAGTCGAGGGCCTGCACTTGAACAATAACCGCATCGAAGCCCTGGTCGATCAATTGTACGGCATCAATCGCCGCCTGATCGGTGTCGAGGGCAAGCTGTTGCGGCTGGCCGAGCGGCACCGGGTAAAGCGCTCGGAGTTTCTTGAGCAGTACTACGGCAATGAGCTTGATCCGCGTTGGGCGCGCCGCGTTGGTCGCCTGACCGGCAAGGGCTGGAAGGAATTCGTCAAGAACGAGTCCGGCGACATCAAGGATCTGCGGCTGCAGATCGCCAAGGTTGGTCAGGAAACGGGCCTGCAGATCGGCGAGTACCGCCGCGTCGTCCATACCGTGCAAAAGGGTGAGCGCGAGGCACGTATCGCCAAGAAGGAAATGGTCGAGGCCAACCTGCGGCTGGTTATTTCCATCGCCAAGAAATATACCAACCGGGGC
>CAYOOG010000156.1:0-4965 GCA_964405515.1 uncultured Alphaproteobacteria bacterium
TGAATCATGATCAAATCGTTTTGGGAATCCCGTTAATGGGTCCGGACCCTAGGTACTTAGTTATTGTGACGATCTTCTTTTTCATTCTTGGAGGACCGGTCAATGTGGTTTTAGGAGATATTCTCAGCGCTTTTTGTACGCCTCGCGCCATTCATCGGCCAGGCGCTTGGCCTCGGCGATTTGCCGCTGTATCGGCACCTGGGCCGCAAATAGAATGAATAGAGAAATGACTAGAGTTCTCAAGGAGCACCCCCCCTCTCTGATTTGAACCCATAAATTTCGCCTTGGTTGCTTAGGTCTTAACACTTGTACAACCTGGATGTATTTGATGGCCGTCAAGGTGTGGTACGTAGAAATTATTGCTCCATGGTCTGATGCTATGCACCCGAGGCGCTTCCCTGATATTCCGAATTATTGCGGCTAACGCAATGTCCGCTTATGGCTAGAAGCAGACATCACACGCATCGTTCTCAAACCCAAATTAGAGTCTGCTATTGAATGGAAAGCAGACATTAGGGCGTGAGCCCTCGGCTACTCGGCCGTACCCAAATGATACTCGATGACAGTGTCGTTCGTGACGGAGCATGTGTAAGTGCGCGTGTTGATCTCATTATCCCGAATGGGAATTCCGACCTTGCCGTGGGGCGCCCAAATACCCATGGAATTCAGCGTTTCGGCGTCTTCGTCAAAAATTACATCCGCGCCGTAGCGTTGCCGAATAGTCCGCTGACAAAGGCTGATAGCTTTGTTTCTTTGTGCCGCGTCCTGCTCGGTCTGTTTCTCGGTGCCACTAGGCTTTGAGGTCGGCCAAGCTGCCCACAAAAAGAGCGCCAGGCAAATCACAAACACCAACACGGTGACGGTTTTTTCTCTAATACTCAAAGTCACTACAGCTTCCTCGACCAAACCGCGTTTTCTGAATCCGCTGCGCCCTGTATCAGGACCGGCGGTGGAACGGCTCCCACCATCAATTTGGATGTTTTTCGCAATGCTCACCTATCGGCGTGCACACTGAATAGGCAAGAACCGAGGTTGCAACGGAATGAATCTGCGGCTTTGACTAGAATGGCAGCGCAGTTGGAGTCTTCGAGTACCTGCGGTCACGGTTTGCCAAATGTCAAAGCGCTAAAGCGAACTGTCAACTTGAGAATAATGAGCACGGCGTCGCCGGTGAGCAATGTCTGGACCTGACGCAGACACCTACGCGAACAGACTTACCGTTCCATTGTCCGGTTTGGCTGCCGCACGAGCGCCAGATTCTTACGCAATCGTTGAGTGCTAGTTCGTACCTCCCGCCAGGGGCCGCACTTGTTCGATAAGAGCGCGGGCGAATTCATCCGGTTGCGTCAGCATGGGGGCGTGGGCGGCTTCCTCGAACCAGATTAATTCCTTCAGCGGCGCCTGGATTTCGTTGAAGTACTTCTCGGCCAGGGGCGAGGGCGTAGTGTAATCATAACGGCCTAGGAATAAAAAGACCGGCACCCGAAAAACAAGTCCGCGCGATGGCAAGTCGATGGCCAGTATCGGGTCCCAAAATTGTGCGGCGGAGTCACCTCCTTCGGAAAAAGCATAGAGGTCCATGAGCGAGTATTCCGGCGCGATGGCGATCATCTTGAGAAACGGCAGGGGGCTTGTTTCGCCGTAGACTGAGCCACCCAGTTTCATCACCCATTCGCGCTGAGCCGTCATCTGCTCCATGGTATAGGGCGGCGGGCCCAGTTCCTTCAGCGCCACCAGCGCCTCTCCGTTACCCTGCTCCCCGGCCTGCGTCAGTAGGATCTGGTACGACATTGCCTCGCCCTCTTGGACGTTAACCATCTGACCGGTGCCCACGTAGGCGTAATAAAGCTCGGGATACTGCAACGCGAGGCGGATGCCGAGGTAACTGCCCCATGAATGGCCGAGGATGAAAATTCGCTCCTGGTCGAAACGTTTTCTGAGGTAAAGCGTAACCTCATGGGCGTCCTCGACCATGCGGTCGAGGGTCATGCCCTCAATTCCGGCCTTGCCGTTGCTGTTATTGGTCTTGCCGGCGCCGCGCTGATCCCAATGGGCGACCGTAAATGCATCTTCCCAAACTGCCTGGAAAGCATGGCCGAAAGGCATCATGGCCCCGCCCGGTCCGCCGTGAAGGTATAAAATGATCGGGTTGGCGCGGTCCGTGCCGCGCACCTGTATCCACTGCTCGATGCCGCCGATGGTCACGGTCTCAAGTGTTTCGACGCCGTTGGGCGTGGTAATGCGCCGGGCTTCGGCGATATCGCTTTGGATTACGGACCGCGTGGCGAGGGCACCGAGCACCACGACGACAGCCAGCACCACCACGGGAAAGAGAAAGTACTTGGCGAAAAGTTTCAAAAAGCGCTTGGCCCGTCCCATTCCGGCTACCCCCATTGTGCGGGGGCAGAATGGCACGCCACCGTCCTTTGGTCTACCGTGAGCCTAAAGTCCGACACCCTTGTCAGTCCGAAGGTCCCCGCGTCAAGGTCAGGTCACCTATACCCTGGCGGGCGACTTCATCTGCGTTGCCGGTGAGCGGAAAATATTCCTGGTCGCGCCAGGCCTTGAGCAAATTGTCGTAGTAGGGCGACAGCAGATTGCCGGATACGCCCGGCCCGATCATGAACAGGCTTTGGTTCACGTCGGCCAAATCAATGATCTGCCTGTAGCGGGATCCGTATGAGGCTTCGCAGCATGAATCGGAGGAATAATCGACGGCGGTGTTGTTTAAGGTTCGCGTGCCGCCGCCGGCCGCAATGGTGGGATCGGAAAACATCGACAGGACTGGAATGCCGCCGAAAATTTGATGACTAAACCGGGCTTTATGGCCTTCCCCCCAGGTCCATGAGGTCATGTCGCTTCCAAACTGCGCTGCAAGACCGGTCAATGTCTTCTCAAAGGTTGCGCTCAGGATTTCCTGGCAACTCTCCGGCGCTGGTGTTCCCATGTCATCGCACCACTTGCTCCCGCCCTGAAGATTGGCGAGGGTCATGAGCGGTGTCCGCGCCGCGAACTCATCAAAATCACTGTCGAGGTCGTCGGCATATACGGCACGCCCCAGGGCTTGTGTCCAGGCGGCAAAGATAAGCGGCGCCGTCAGGCCGCGCTCCATGGCGCCGTCCCAATCCTTCAGCAGATTCAAGGCCTGTTTGGCAAGCTCACTTTCCGGTTTCACCTCAAGCAGGTATTGCAGCAGTTCGCGGGCTTCCAGGGACATCACGTCGCCCTGCGCGGATTTCATGGTTTCCATGGTGTGCGGGTGTTCCTGGCCGAGCAGTTCGACCAGGCGGTTGGCCCGGTGGGCCGGCGCGTAACTGCGCGATAACACATGGGGATACCCTTCGGGCTCCAAAGCATTGTTCGTATTAAAGACGTAGCCCGCCGGGGGATTGGCCACGCTGGGAAGTTCGTCAAAGGGTATGACGTCCTGTCCGTCATGCTGATCGGTCCACCCGGGAGCAGGGGTCAACCCGTCATGACCGGCGCGGCGCATCGGTATCCTTGACGCGCTCACCAGACCGATATTTCCCGACAGGTCCGCATAACTGAAATTCTGGCCGAAACTGTAGATCGACATGGCGGCGACAAACTCGTCCCAGTTCTCGGCACGATTCATGCGCAGCATGCTTTGTGTGATGAAGTCACCGGTATTCAGCATGGGGGCCGACAGGGCCAGAACAATGTCCTCGCCCAATAGGGCGGCGGTACGTGCAGCCTCGTCCACGACGTCGGATATGACCGGACCGTGCCGGGTTTCGCGCACCTTGAAGCTGACGGGTTCTCCGCCCTTTACCGGGATGCTGACGTCGCGGAGCTTGAAGGGTTCGGGACCGGCCGGTGTCAGATAGTGCTCCGCATCAATCAGTTTCTCCATATAGAGGTCGCTGATATCAGCGGTCATGTCTGTCACGCCCCAAGCAATAGTGTTGTTACGGCCAGCCATGAAGGCCGGGATGCCGGGAAACGAAGCGCCGATGATTTCAAACGAAGGACTGACAAGCCGTACAAGATAATAGTCTGTCGGCGCGCTAAGGCCACCATGGGGGTCGCTTGCCAGCAGCGGCTTGCCGCTGGCTGTGCGGGCACCGTGCACGGCCCAGGTGTTGGATGCAAATCCCCGCAGGCTCGAAATCGCCGAGCCCCACGCGCCATATCTTTGGTGCTCTTTTCCGGCCTTGCTCTCTTGCTCGGGAGCAGGGGGCTGATAACTGATAGCGCCATCGCTCGCATAGCCCGGCAGGAGTTCGGACAGCCTTTCCGACCCCAGGCGCTTCTCGACCCGGGCGTTCAGAAGTTCCTTTTGCCAATTCGACATGCCGAGCGTGATGATTGCCGGCAGCTTGAGTAGATCGTCAACGCTCCACGGCTCCGGCTCGGCACCCAGCAGGACAAATTCAGGCGGCGTTGCCCCATCATGACCCGCCAGATAGGCATTAATGCCCGCGGCGTAGCTCTTCAGCACTTGCTGCGCTTCCGGATCAAGGCGCGACAAGGCCGCCGCCGTATCCAATTCGGGATTGAGGGCACGAACCAGTTTATCGATGGGCAAACCATCGGGCCCTATCAACTGGGAAAGCCGTCCCTGGGAAACGCGGCGGTAAGTCTCTATCTGCCAGAGACGGTCCTGGGCGTGCACGAACCCGAGACCGAAATACATGTCCTCGAAGTTATTGGCGAACACGTGGGGAACGGCGTACTCGTCGCGGACAATACGAACCGTATCCCTGGCGCCTTGCACAACTTGGGAGCCGTCATAGTTGGGAAGAGATGATCTGAGCCAAAACGTGCCGGCGATGGCGGCTACTACAACCAAGGCAATCGTAACGGCGAACAACCTGCCCAAAAGTTTTTTGCTGACTAATTTCATGCTCGCATTATCCAATCTACGGAGTTGTATTGTCGACAGTTCTCGACGCGAAGCGGTTGAAGGTCTTGGAAAGCGAGAACACCCGGCTGAAGAAACTT
>CAYOOG010000157.1:0-4942 GCA_964405515.1 uncultured Alphaproteobacteria bacterium
GGTACAGACGAACAGGAGATAGCCCTTCATGCGT
Organism: uncultured Alphaproteobacteria bacterium; assembly: GCA_964405515.1. Lineage (GTDB taxonomy): Bacteria > Pseudomonadota > Alphaproteobacteria > JAPYRI01 > JAPYRI01 > CAYOOG01. The sequence goes on from CAYOOG010000157.1 coordinate 35, forward strand.
CTCGCCCTCTACCAGCCTGACATTCCGCCAAACGTCGGCACCATGCTTCGACTTTCCGCCTGCCTGGGGCTGGAAGTTGACATCATCGAGCCGTGCGGCTTTCCCTTTAACGATCGTTCGCTGCAAAGGGCCGGGATGGACTATATGGGCAAAGTTACTCTCGACCGGCATGACTCATGGGAGGCCTTCTTGGCGCTACGGCGACGGAATGCGCCGTCTGACGGCAGGCTGATTCTCTTAACCACCAAGTCCGACCTCGCATACACCGACATGGGTTTTTTGGCCACGGATACGCTGCTGGTTGGCCAGGAGAGTTCGGGCGTACCGGATTCAGTGCGCCGCGAAGTGAACGAAGCCGTATCGATACCCATGGTTGACGGTGTGCGATCCTTGAACGTGGCTGTGGCGGCAGCCATGGTGATAGGTGAAGCGCTACGGCAAACCGGGCTAATGCCAGATAGGGATTGATGTCCCTGGCGCCCAAAGTGAAATGCCCCCAGTTGCCACTATTTTCGGCGTTGCATGTTGCGGTATGGAGCCGGTTTCAGATATCGTAGCCGTCAAGGCACTCCTCACAGGAATATGGGAACAAAGCAAATGGTCACGTCGAGAATAAGGATCATGAATAGCGCGCCGCTCAGATTTGCAGCAGCCCTCACACTGGTGCTTGCAGCCTTTGCAAGCCAGGCTATTGCGGCGGATGTCGACCCGCTTGCAGCGTTTTACGGGGAATGGGGTGGCAGCGCGCTCTCCGGCGATAAGGACAAGCAGAAATTTACCGAAATGCGATTGAGCGTCCGCGACTCCACTGTTTCGATCGAGGCCATGGATTCCGGTGGATTCAGATTGGAGTGGGGTACCGTGCTGCGCCAAAAAGGCGACCCAACGAATCCGACAGAGGAGTTGAAGACCACGACCCGTGTCTTTGAGGCAAGTGGCCGCCCCAACCTGTGGACAAGTTCCGACAATGGCGACCCCATGAAGGGCGAGCCCTATTCCTGGGCCGGCATGGACGGGGCTACGCTAGTGGTTTATTCCATCGGCGTTCTGGATAACGGCGCTTTGGAACTCCAGATATATAGACGCACGATCGAAGGTAAGCGTGAAATGCGTCTGGAATTTTCGCGCAGTGTAAACGGCGTGACCAAACGTACGGCCAAGGGCAGATTGCAAAAAGCCCCGGGCTAAGCTTTCTCTCCTACGCTCAGATATCTGCCCCGGGCGGCATTGCTATTGTCGTCCGGGCGCATCATCGGGGTATTAATTCGTCAAGTTTATTCAAGCAAGCCGTCCTGTCGGCACGGAAATCTCCAGCAACCCACCAATCCTCGACCCGCGCAAGCAATTCCCCCACCTCCGGCCCGCCCGCGACGCCGCGCTTCAACACATCCTGACCGGAGACCGGCAGCGATCCCAGGGCAGCAGCCTCGGGTAGCGCCTTCATGGCATTCCAATCTGGCGAATCGGGGGCTTCGCCGCTTGCCGCCCAGGCCAGCAACAGACTATCAACAAATAGGCCCTCGCCTTGGCGATAGAGAAATCGACGGGCTTCGCGTGTGTCACTGATGGCTGCCGGCGGAAACTCGCTGCAAGACAAATTGATTAATCGGTCCCGCTCCGCATTGGATAGCCTCAATTGTTTGGCAATACTCTTGGCCTCGGTTGGGTTTGGGCTAACCAGAGCCGCTAATCGCAATAACGCATCGGCGCCGTCCAATCGAATGATCTTGCCAAGCCTTTCGAAACAGATTGCCCCCGGCAGCACTGCCGCCAGAATTTCACAGCTCGCCATAACTTCCAATGTCGGCACCGGATCGGGCGCTTCAAGGAGTCGGAATAATTCGGCCCTCACTCGCTCGGCCGCCAGGGTTTCAAGAGCGCCGATTCGGGAGACGCAGGCGGCGAGGCCCTCCTCGTCCATTGCAGCTTTCCCGAACCAGGCATTGAAGCGGAAGAATCGCAATATTCGCAACACGTCTTCGTCGATGCGTTTGAGCGCCTCACCAACGAATTTGATCTCGCCTGCTCGGACGGCGGCAATGCCATCAACCGGGTCGTACAGCGTGCCATCGCCATCCGCGTAAATGGCGTTAATGGTAAAATCGCGGCGCTTCGCGTCCTCCACCCAATTGTCGGTAAAGGCGACGCGGGCGTGCCTACCGTCCGTTTCTACATCTTGGCGCAATGTCGTGATTTCGAAGTGTCGCGATTCGCACACCGCCGTCACCGTGCCGTGCTCCAAACCGGTCGGAACAGCCTTTATACCCGCTGATTTCAGCAATTCCATGACGGTGCCGGGTTCGTCGGTAGTGGCAATATCAACATCCTTAACCGAGCGTTCCAAAATAGCGTCCCGGACACAGCCGCCAACAAAGCGCGCAGTCGCGCCACCGGACAAAAGCGCTTTCAGCACACGTTGAGTGTCGGGCGCTCTCATCCAGGGCTGGGAGTTTATCTTTAGGGCGGGCTGCATGCTTCCCCCTACTCGACACGGGATGGAACGACTTCACCGTCCTCATAGGATGGCGGAACATATTGCATATCTGGATTGGACCCGGACATGAAGGCGGTCGCCCCCAGTGTGGCCAGGACAAGCAAGATTCCCGATATCAACAGCCATGTAAGCGGTGCATCATTCCAGACACCACCTGCCTCCGCCTGACGGCGACGCACGAAGGCCATCCACGCCCAATACAGTATGAATGGAAGAGCCAGAAGCAGACCGTATATCAGAATCCGTCTGATCATTTGTGATGGAGCCTGTCGTAAAGATTTACTAGCATGCCCGCCGTCGCGCCCCAGATGTGATAACTCCCGTAGGGCAACACGTAATAATGCCTTTCTTCGCCCTTCCAAATAGTGTTGTGGCGTTCGTGGTTTGAAGGGTCGAATACGAACCCCAGAGGCACCTCGAACGCCTCGGCAACCTCGAATTCGTCAAGTTCAAGTACGAAGTCAGGGCGCACAATACCCACAACCGGCGTGACGCGAAATCCCGTGACCGTAAGATAAACATCCAATGAGCCGATGACGTCGATAAATGACGGATCGAGCCCAATTTCTTCCTGGGTTTCGCGTATGGCGGTTGCCACTGGCCCGTCATCTTCATCCTCGGTTCGACCGCCGGGAAAACTTACTTGCCCCGCGTGATCATGCAGATGATCCGTCCGCTTGGTCAGTAGAACAGTCATTCCCTCGGGACGATCGACCAGAGGTATCAGAACGGCTGCAGGAACCGGCTCCCTATTCCGCAGCATCAGTTCCTGAATATCGAGATCAGGATGCAGATCGAAATCGCTACGGCGATCGCGGTTGGAGTTGCCACCACCCGTATCAACGGTTTTGAACTGACTTGTGATCCATTCACGCATAACAAATTATCGATCTTCAGAATCGAGCGATCCGATGGCAAAGAATTGGCCGCAGCTTCTCACACCGAACAGACGTTCTTCGCCCACCTTTTCCTCCGCACCAAGGTCGGCCAGTTGGTAGAATACGGAACGCGCTATTAATGCTTCAAGCCGCGCCCTTACGTGAACGTATGGTGAAGGCTCGTTGGTCGTGGAATCTATATCCACATGAATCGGGTGATCCGGACCGGCAACGACCCTTTCGCCCATATTTGTCTCGAAAATCAAGCGTTGATTCCTTCCAGGCTCTTCTACGTCCAAGAGAACCGCAACGAAAGGCGCGTCATCCACGGTAATACGAATTTTCTCCACAGGTGTGACGAGATAGTAACAATCATCGTCATCCCGCCGCAGAATGCGGGAAAACAACCTGACAAGGCGCTTGCGGCCAATGGGCGAGCCCATGTAATGCCAGGACCCATCACGGTCGATCCGCATGTCCATATCACCGCAGAATTCAGGGTTCCAGAGATGTACGGGGGGCAGGTTCCCGGAGTCGCCGCTGGCCTCGTCGCTCTCGGATAATTGCGCAGCAAGCCGCTGAAGATCGCCGGCAAACTCCTGAGATGCACTAGACTCGGCGGATTTCTGCGCTTTTGGCTTGATGCCGGAGGTCCGGGCCATTACCTATCCCTTTGCTACACCTTTGCCCAATGCGCTACTTTGCCTGATCTGCATTTGGCCTTTAGAAAGTATAATTCAATCCATGTCCCCCGTCAGTGAAGCTAGTAGCAATTTATCCAGAGAATTTGATGCCGCCTGCACAAAGATCGCGAAAGCACGAGTTGCCCTAGGTGATGTAATTTTTGGCCAGCAGGAGGTCGTGGATCAAACCCTGATTACGTTACTGTCCGGTGGCCACACATTGTTGATCGGCGTCCCGGGCTTGGCCAAGACGCGCCTCGTAGAATCTCTAGGCCGCATCTTCGGCCTTGATGAAAAGCGCGTACAATTCACGCCGGATCTAATGCCGGCGGACATCTTGGGCGCCGAGGTGCTTGAGGAATCTGAATCCGGGCACCGGTCCTTTCGATTCATTAAGGGCCCAGTCTTTTGCCAGCTCCTTATGGCCGACGAGATTAACCGCGCCAGCCCCCGCACACAGTCCGCCCTCTTACAGGCAATGCAGGAAAAGCTCGTAACCATTGCTGGGCAACCGCACACGCTTCCGAACCCGTTCCACGTGTTAGCAACGCAAAACCCGTTAGAACAGGATGGAACGTATCCTTTACCGGAAGCGCAACTCGACCGCTTCATGCTGCAGATTGATGTTGGGTACCCTGACCTCGAGGCTGAAAGACGCATTCTCCTGGCCACGACTGGTGAAACCGATGCCGAGGCCCGACAGGTAATGACAGCCGAGGAGTTGATGGCGATACAGCGCTTGGTTCGTCGCATGCCGGTTGGCGAGAGTGTTACAGAAGTCATTCTCGACCTGGTGCGCTCGGCACGGCCGGAAAGCAGCGACAATAAATTTGTACGTGAGAATGTCGCCTGG
>CAYOOG010000158.1:0-4922 GCA_964405515.1 uncultured Alphaproteobacteria bacterium
TGATCATCAGGGGACGGACCGTGACGAGAAGGGCCTCATCGCTGTGCAAGTTCACGTTGACGCACCGTCGAAGGTTCAGTTTCGGAATATCCGGATAAAGATTCTTGATTGAACGGTGCCATGACGCAGCTAAAATCCTGGGGAATACTTTTCGGCAGCTTCTTCCTGCTATCGGCACCAGCGTCCGCACAGGACTGGCCATTTGTCGGGGGCGCGGCTGGAGGCACGAAGTACTCGTCTCTTGCCCAGGTAAATCGGGCCAACGTCGACGGACTTGAAGTAGCTTGGCAATACAGTACCGGCGATCTGCAGCGCCATCCCAATGTATGGCAGGCGTTTCAGTCAACACCCATCCTGGTCGGCGGCTCGCTTATTGTCTGCAGCTCCTCGAAAAGGATTGTTGCCCTTGATCCAGCTACCGGTAAGGAACGTTGGATCTTTGATGCCAATCCGCCCAACCCGGATTCGGCGGCGCCCCGCTTCTCCAATTGCCGCGGCGTATCCCAGTGGCTTGATGCCAAGGCCTTGGCAAACGCAACCTGCCGCCATCGTATCTTGATTGCCACTCAGGATCTGCAGTTGATCGCGATCGATTCCAATGACGGCAGCCCATGCAAGGGGTTTGGCGACAAAGGCACGGTCCGCATCTCACCGGACGAGGAATTGAAGATGCCGGGCGAGCTGTCGTTCACGTCGCCCCCCAGCGTCGTCAACGATGTCATCGTGATGGGCTCATCCATCACCGACAACCTGCGCAAGGATGCCCCAAGCGGTAAGGTTCGCGCCTTTGATGCCAGAAGCGGCGAGCCACGCTGGGAATTCGACCCCGTTCCGCGCGCTCCGGATGATCCCGCGTCAGCCACCTGGGGTGGGGATAGCAATCTGTCCACCGGTCAGGCCAACGTCTGGTCGATCATGTCGGTGGACGAAGACCGGGATCTCATTTTTCTGCCGACCACAAGCCCGAGCCCTGATTATTACGGCGGAGACCGGCCGGGCGACAACCGGCGATCTGATTCCCTGGTGGCGCTGAAGGGTGCCACGGGCGAAATCGTTTGGGAATTCCAAACCACCCACCACGATGTCTGGGATTACGATCTTCCGGCGCAACCAATTCTTGTCGAATTGCCGCATCATGGGGAAATCGTGCCGGCCGTTATGCTTGTCACCAAGCAGGGCTTCACCTTCGTCTTCAACCGTGAAACCGGGCAGCCCCTGTTCCCCGTTGAAGAGAGACCGGTTCCACGGGGCGGCGTGGAAGGCGAACGGTTGTCCGCAACGCAACCCTTTCCCCTGGTCCCTCCTCCTCTTGTGCGCACCAGCGTGACGCCGCAAGACGCCTGGGGCTTCACTTTTGTCGATCGCTGGTATTGCCGACAATTGATCAAATCCTATCGGCACGACGGCATGTATGCACCGCCCAGCCTACAAGGCACGCTCATGCCAGTTTCCTCCATGGGCGGCGCGAACTGGGGCGGCGGCGCCGTTGATATCGGGCGGAATATCCTCGTTGTCCCCACATTGCACATTCCTCGGACGCTTACACTTATCCCCCGGGATCAATTCAACGGACCGGCCTTTGGCGGCCCGGGCTTTGATATGTCGAATCCGCCGAAACCCTGGGACCCCATCATAGGTCTGCAATTGGGCGCGCCATTCGTGGTGCGCACTGAATTCCCGCTGTCGATTTTCGACGCCCCTTGCACGGCCCCGCCCTGGGGCAGGCTGTCCGGCATCGATCTGGTGGACGGTACGATCAAGTGGCAGGTCGCGCTCGGTTCTATTGAAAATCTCACACCGGTTCCTATCCCATGGGATCTGGGTACACCGAGCAACGGCGGACCCATTACCACGGGTGGCGGCCTGACATTCATGGCCGGCACCATGGATGAAAAATTTCGCGCCTTTGATACGGAATCCGGCGAGGAGTTGTGGGAAGTTGACCTGCCGGCGGGCGGCCAAGCCACACCCATGACTTATGAATCAGATGGCCGTCAATATGTGGTGATCGCGGCGGGCGGGCACCCCCGCTACATGACCACGCCGGGAGACCACGTCATCGCCTTTGCCCTGCCACGATAACGACAGGGATTAGTTGCGCCCAGGCGCGGTTGCCCTACAAGACAGTGTGTTGGTTACTGCTGTGAGATGCGGTGTACGAGGCCGGCGCGGGAGCTGACCTTAGCCTTCCTGAAAATTGCCTTGAGGTGGTTGTGAACGGTCGAATGGCTAATGTACAGCTTGTCGGCAATCTCGGCATTGGTCATGCCAAAACTTACCAAATGAGCGATCTCGGCTTGGCGCCGGGTCAGACCAAGCTGCCTCATTGCCTGGGATTGCATGAGTTTTTGGGGGCCGGTCCCGATGCAGACAAGATATCGGTGAGGACCCGCGCCGGGTTGCAGCATGCGCAGCGAAACGCCAACGCGTTTGGTCCCATGTGCAGTGCTCAATTCGAAATGTTGTTCGGCTGCTCCTGTCGGAACCCGGCTCAGCCCTTGCCTGAAACCAACGCAATATTTGCGCAATGGTTCCGGCAATGAAGATGCCTGACCCTCGACCCAGGCTTTTTTACCGCTCATCGTGGTTAGAATGGATTGCGCGGTTTGGTTCGCATAGACAGGCAGAAGATTCTCATCAAGAAGAAGCAGTCCCTCGTAAGGTAGGTCGGTGACAACATCATCAACAATGGCCGTGCGGTCCGATAATTGCCCGCGCAAATCGGCCTTATGCAAGGCCGCCGACAAATAGGGCGTCAAGAGCTTGAGCTTTGCCATGTCCTGCTCTGAAAACAGGCTGGCATTTCGCGGGCGAAGAAGCGCGATGGTGCCGGTCAGCTGCTTTTCCCAGGTCAAGGACGTACAGAGAATGTCGTGCACGTCGTGCGGCACGCAGAACTCATTATAATAGGGCGTTCGCACGAATTCCGCGTAATCGACAACCTGGTTGCCGGTTAAGACCGCATTCGACCCCTGTTGCGCCGAGATCAATATGGCCCGGAGCGCGGGGTCGAGCGGTTTGTACTTCTGGTGAAAATCCGTGAGCCTCTTGAGGCCTGTGCGGCCGAATCCGCGTGTGATCCCGCTTTCGTCGTTCCAGTCCTGAGCGACATCCGAAGCTGTAAAAAAACAACTCTTTTCGACACCGAATCCACCTTCCATCAGGCTAAGCGCCTGGCGGCGAACCTGGTCGACAGATTCGCATTCCAGGACCTTTGCACCGATGTCCAGGACAGTCGTGACTTCGCGTGTCGACAGGCTCGTCATTGCCCCTCTCGATAGCCGGAAGTGTCATTAGGATATCTTAGCCTGGATTGACTTCACAGGCCAGAGGTCCGCCGGGCAATGCTCTAGTCAGTCAAGCCGAAGTTTCGGGCCTTGGTCAATGTGCGCTGGGCTTGCTCGTAAACCGTATCCAGCACAACTTTGTCATCCACCATTGCAACGGACTCGCCCCGGGCGAGCGCCGCCTCGAAAGCCGCAATAGCGCGCCGGGCCCAATCGATATCTTCCGCGCTCGGAGAGAAAATGCGATTCGCTACGACCACCTGCTCCGGCAGAACGCAGACCGTCCCTTCGCAGCCCATACCGAGGGCCCTAATCAATGCTTTTTCGTATCCGACCGGGTCGATGAAGTCCTTGGGTTGGCCGACCAGCCCGCAAACCCCCATGCCGTGCGCCTTTGCCAAGGTAACGATTCGCGACATGGCGTAAAGAACTTCGCTGCAATCGTCACTCGGGACCAGGTCCATGGTCAGGTAATAGTCACCAATGCCGAGAGAGACCTTTTCAATTCTTGGCGAAGCGGCGATGATTTCCTCTGCGTTGGCGATGCCTTTGGCGGTCTCCATGAGTACGAATAACCGCGTCGAGCCCATTTCCATCCCACGAACGCCTTCAAGGTGCTCTATGTAACGGTCGACGAATATCACATCATCGGCGCTCTCGGCCTTGGGCAGCATGATGCCGGAAATCCCGGGCTGCACACCGGCATCCAGGCCGCTGACCACGAATGGATTGCGGTTCTCAATTCGTAGGAGCACGTCGGCACCCTTGGCGCCCATGGCGGTAATAGTTTTGGCCATGACCTTGGGATCGATATTCTTGTCTTTGTCCGGAACGCTCGATTCAAGATCGATAACGATTCCATCCGCGCCCAATCCGACAGCGCCATCAAGCGTCTCGGACTGATTGGCCGGAACAAAAAATATGGAACGAAGGGTCTTCACGCAGAGCATCCAATCTTTACTTTGTCTGTTTTCATTACAATGCACCGAGCGATAAAGCGCAACCAACATTTCCGAAGTGGCTTCACGATCTCGAACAAAATGCCGGTGTGGTTAAAAATGACCCATTCGGGCTATTCCCAAAGGCCCGAAAGTCTGCCCGAATAGCGTAAGGCGGGAATGGCAGCAGATTACGTGATCGACTTGGCGGCACAGCCGTTCCTTTTTATTCTCCGTCAGAGGGAGACTGTCGAGGTGGAAGCTCTAGGGTATTGGACGCACGTGCGATGATTTTCACTCGCAGTTCTGCGGAGATAATCCATCGCACGACAGTGTCGGCTATTGTGGTCTTTCCAAGTGGCGCGGCGGCATTCGCTCATGGCCCCGGGGCGGCCAGCCCTTGGATTGGCACACACCCGAAACCGCCTGCACCGTCACCGCAGGTATGGCAGTCGATAATCTCGGGCTGGCAGTGATCAGCCTCCCGGGCGAGATGCGCGTGGTCGACGGTAAACGCTGTTTCGTCGGCGGCGTGGTCATGCTGGAAGCTGCGGCAAAGGTAGAGCGAGGGCGTGAGCAAAATTAAAGGGTTTGTCAAATTAACTTGAGCATGGACAGCGTCGGAACCACACGCAAAGCCGTTTAGTTTGCTGTCGTCACTACCTTCCATTCTTCCCTGGCACTGATGCGGAAAGTT
>CAYOOG010000159.1:0-4803 GCA_964405515.1 uncultured Alphaproteobacteria bacterium
GGCCGACCCGAAATCAATGACCGGCGTCATGATCGGCACCACCCATTTTACCAATGCCTTTGTCGAGCAGAAACGGCTGTTACGCGTCGGGATTATCCGAATTGCGCTGCCCGCGACCAAATGTTTGCCGCCGCAAATCGATTGGCCCGCCGGTCTGAAGAAAGCCGTCGGCGAAAACAGTTATCTGGTCGGTGGAGGCTATGAGTTTGACGGCCGGGAGATCGCACCCCTCGACGAAATGGCCGTTGCCGAGGCGGCGCGCCATATGAAGTCCAAGGGTTTGCGCGCGGTCGCTATCTCCTGCGTTTTCGCGCCCATAAACGACACCATGGAGGAAAGAGCGGCGGAGATCGTCTGCAACGAACTTCCCGGGGCGGACATCACGCTATCCAAGGATATCGGGCGCATAGGACTGCTGGAACGCGAAAACGCAGCCATCATGAACGCCAGTCTTGGTGATCTGGCGATTGACGTTGTCGGCTCGTTCCGCAGCGCCCTTGAAAGCCTTCACATCAAGGCGCCGCTGTTTATCAGCCAGAACGACGGCACGCTGATGTCCGCCGATTATGCCGAGCGGTTTCCGGTTCTCACTTTCGCTTCGGGTCCGACCAACAGCATGCGGGGCGCCGCATTTCTGTCGGGCCTCGAGGACGCCGTGGTCGTGGATATCGGCGGGACGACCACGGATGTCGGAGTATTGTCGAAGGGGTTCCCCAGGGAATCCTCGGTATCCGTGGATATCGGCGGCGTGCGCACCAACTTTCGCATGCCTGATGTTCTCTCAGTCGGCCTCGGCGGCGGTAGTCTGGTACGCCAAAATAACGGCGTTTCCGTCGGTCCGGATTCCGTCGGCTACCAACTCACGCAAAAAGCCTTGGTATTCGGGGGCGATACACTGACCGCAAGCGATATTGCCGTCGCGGCGGGCACCGCCGAGATGGGAGACCACGGCAAGGCTGCGCATTTGGACTCCGATTTTGTCGGGCGCGCCCTGGATGCCATTCACGACAAGGTGGACGAGGCCGTAGACCGCATGAAGATCAGCGCCACCCCGGTGCCGGTGGTCTTGGTGGGCGGCGGCGGTGTGCTTGTGTCGCGCCCGATCAAGGGGGCGTCCGAAGTACTGACGCCCGATCACGCCTCGGTCGCAAATGCCGTCGGCGCGGCGATTGCCCATGCCGGTGGCGAGGTGGACAGGGTCTATGCCTACGATTCCGTGGGCCGCGAAACGGCGATCGAGCAGGCTTCCGAAGAGGCCGGAGACAAGGCCGTGGCCGCGGGGGCGGACCCGGGCAGCGTTCGAATCATTGAGGTTGAAGAACTGCCGCTCGCCTATATGCCCGGCGGTATGGTGCGGCTCAGGGTAAAGGCTGTCGGCGATCGCGACGGCGGCGTTACGGCTTAGGTGTAGATCATGGAACTGCAACAGGATGACCTTGATGATTTCACGCGCGGTGCCGCCATACTTGGCACCGGCGGCGGTGGCGACCCCTACATTGGCCGTCTGATGCTGCAACAGGCCATGGAAGAGGGCGGAGATGTCCAGATCCTTGACCTGCAAGATATTGCCGATGATGCCCTGGTCGTACCCTTTGCCATGATGGGTACGCCCACCGTGTTGGTTGAGAAATTACCCAACGGCAGCGAGGCGATTGATTGCTTGCGCAAGGTCGAAGAATGTCTGGGCCGCAAAGTCGACGCTGTAATCCCGGCCGAGATAGGCGGATTCAACGCGGCGATCCCCGTGGTCGTTGCCGCGCGGGCCGGCCTGCCGGTGATTGACGGCGACGGCATGGGCCGTGCTTTTCCGGAACTTCAGATGGTCACCTACAGCGTCTACGGCTGCAAGGCCACGCCATTGGTCATGACCAACGAGCACGGCGACAGCGTGGTCATTGAATCGGAGAGTAATCACAAGGCCGAGATGCTGGCGCGCAGCCTGGTTATGCAGATGGGTGGCTCGGCGCAAATCTGCTGCTATCCCATGGACGGCAAGACGGCGAAAAGGGTGGCCATCCCCGGCACGCTGACCCTGGCGCGCGAGATTGGCCGTGCCGTGGCCCGTGGCCGCAAAGACGGCGACCCTGTTGAGGCCCTGCTCAAGTTTCTGGCAACAACGGACTATTACCGCCACAACAAGGTTCTTTTCGACGGCAAGATCATCGATCTGGTCCGGGAGACGCGGCAAGGCTTTGCCATCGGCAAGGCAATCCTGGCCAGTCTGGATGACAGCGATTCTCAACTTGAGATCACTTTTCAGAATGAAAACCTGGTGGCCCGCTTGGATGGCCAAACCAAGGCGATTGTCCCCGACCTGATCTGCGTGCTCGATCGCGAAACGGCGGAGCCCATCACCACCGAGGGCCTCAGATACGGTCAGCGGGTGAAGGTCATCGGTGCCAGCGTGCCGCCCGTGATGCGCACGCCTGAGGCACTGGATTGCTTTGGTCCCAAGGGTTTCGGCATTGATGAGCCATTCCAGCCGATTGAAGAGCTGATCTGACGCAGCCGGGAAGTTCCGCCGACCCTCAGATTCCTAAGATTTCCAGCTACAAACTAACCATAGGCAGACCCCGGGATTTCCCTGCAGGATTTGCAGTTGTGAAGGGGGCGCGACGAAACCCTTTCATCTGTGAGTAAATTCCGCTATTAGGGGGTATTCGGTAGGTCTCTGATCGGTTTGGGAGGTTATATACCTACCCTTTTTGGCTAATTGTGGCTTTCCGCTGGTTGCTTGAAAATCCTGCAGAATTATGGGGTTAGGCGAGGATTAATCCAGATCAAGGACATGTTGCGAGGTCGCTCGCAACATCTAATATTGAGGGAGTGTTTTTGGGAGCACCGGAACGTTCGATCAACGAGCGTCGCTTATGGGGTCTGGTGACACCGGCGCGGTCCAAACGATTTAACCGGCATTTGGTGAATGCCGAAAATAACGACTTTGCAACAATAATGTTGCGGCTAATCACTAGGGAGTTAAAATATGTCTACAAGAGGAATCCGACTTTTTGACGAGTTTCGCAGCCGCTTGATGGAAGGCGGCGCAACGTCCTATTGGCGCCCGGCGATGGCAACGGCCGCCGTGGCCGGTCTCATGGCCGCGGGTTCACCCGCGATGTCCCAGGACGAAGCACAAGATGCCGACGACTCATTCGGCATCGAGGAGATCGTGGTCACCGCGCAACGGCGCGAGCAGAACCTGCAAGAAACCCCGATCTCCATGACCGCCTTTACCGCCGAGGGGCTCGAAGAGCGGGGCTTTTTGGACCTTAGCGACATCGCCGAGGCGACACCCAACATGGTGTTCTCGGCCTACGGCACCTCAAGCGGGCGCAGCAGCGAGGCGCTGGTGTTCATTCGCGGCATCGGCCAGACCGACGCCTGGATGACCGCCGACCCGGGCGTGGGCATTTACGTGGATGGCGTCTATCTGGCGCGCGCCGCCGGCAGTACGCTCGATCTTATCGATCTTGAGCGCATCGAAGTGCTGCGTGGCCCCCAGGGCACGCTGTTCGGCCGCAATACCATCGGCGGCGCCATCAGCGCCATCACCGCCAAGCCGACCGGCGAGTTCGGCGGCAAGGCGCAGATCACCGTCGGCAACTTCAACCGCATGGACGTGGACGGCACGGTGCATTTCGCTGTCGCCGAGGACACGTTGTCGGCCAAGATTTCCGTCGCCAGCCGCGACCGCGACGGCCACATCGACGAAGTGCTGAAGGGTACCAAGGCCGGCGACGTGAACAGGCAGGTGGTGCGCGGCGGCCTGAGGTGGCTGCCGAGCGAGAACATTGAGGTTAATCTGAGCGCCGACTACGCGCGCATCCGCCAAGCCGGCAGCGCCTGGTCCATTGTCGAGGTTATACCCAACGCCTCGTTACTCGAGTTCTGGACGAGACTTGTCGGCGAGGCGCAGGGGCTCTCCTACGCGGATTATGTAGCCACGGACAAGAGCACCAGCTTTGGCACCGAACCCAGTATCGAGGACTCGGACGTCTGGGGCGTCTCCCTTACCGTCGATTGGGACATTGGCGACTACGCCGTCAAGTCGATCACCGCCTACCGGGATCTTTGGAGCAGCAATCAGAACGACGGCGACGGCTCGCCGCTGGACCTCGATCACAGCCCCCCGGATGCGGAAATCCAGGACCAGTTTAGCCAGGAGCTTACACTGAGCGGGACGGGCTTCAACGACCGCCTCAATTGGGTCGCCGGCGCTTACTACTTCGAGGAAAGTGTGCTGATCGACGGCGATATCGACGTTGGCGCGGGCATATTCGACGCGCTGGAGGCCCTGCCCTTTATGTCCGTCGCAGCTCCCGGCCTGGGCTTTTTGCAGTTTCTGTGTCCCGGCGCGCCATTCTGCGTGTTCGGCGGCGCCGGCAATCCCATCAACATCGCCATCGACGTCAATTTCGATCTGAGAATGCCCATAGAGAACAAGAGCTACGCCGCCTTCGCCCAGGGCACCTTCGACATTACCGACCAGTTGAGCGCCACGGCGGGCCTGCGCTACAACTACGAAGAGAAGGATATTGCCATTGACCAGGTCCACGCCTCGGGATTTGTAATGCTGGATAAGGATGCGAATGACAGTTGGTCATCGCTGACTCCCAAGTTCGTCCTTGATTACCAGGTGACGCCCGAGCACATGCTTTACGCCTCGCTCTCCCGCGGCTTCAAGAGCGGCGGTTTCAACGGCCGGCCCACGGCCGCGTCCGAAGTAGAAACTTATGAAGAGGAATTCGTCTGGTCCTACGAAGCCGGCTTCAAGACCGACTGGCTGGACAACCGGCTAAGGCT
>CAYOOG010000160.1:0-4675 GCA_964405515.1 uncultured Alphaproteobacteria bacterium
AACCTGCGCCAAACTCTCTCATAGGAGTTGGACCACTTAATGGGGGCAGGTCATGATATTCCAGTGCAAGTCCTCGGGGCGCAGATCGAGCCAAAAACGCCCCGTGGTCTCGTGGCTGAGCGCATAACCGTGGGTGTGGATGGTCATCTTGGGATAGCCCGTCGTACCGGAGGTGAAGTAGCAAAGGGAATCCTCATCCACTGTTGTATCGGCGGTTTCGAAGTCGTCGGACGCGGCGGCCACGGCATCGGCATAGTTCAGCCAGCCCTCGCGGGTTTCATCAACGACGATCCTCGCCTTGAGAGACGGGCACTGGTCCGCCACCTGGTCGGTCTTCTCGGCGTTGGGGCCGTCCGCGATCACGCAGGACGCCCCGGAGGCTTCCACCCGGTAGGCGATATCCTTGGCCGAAAGCTGCGTGGTCCCGGGAGAGACAACAGCACCCATGCGGATGCAGGCGGTCAAGCATTCCCACCAGGCGATTTGACGGCCCAGAATGACAATGACGGTGTCGCCGCGAGAGACACCGGCCTGTGTCATGACGTTGGCGAGACGCTTGGAGGCGGCGCTGATGTCGGCGAAGGTGCGCGATTCCTCGGCACCGAAATCATCGACCCACAACATGGCTTGCTTGTCCGGGTCCTCCCTGGCCCAGCGATCAATAACATCGCCGGCGAAATTGGTCTTTTCCGGACGCTGGATGTTAAACGAGGCCCGCGTGGCCTCGTAGTCGGTCATATTGTGGTTCGCCAAGGTCGATACTCCTTTGTCCCTTTCTTATACGCTCTCCGCCGCGATTGGATTAGCCAGTTTACCCACACCAGCGATTTCCACCACTACTTCGTCGCCCGGTTTCATGAACAATTGAGGATCGCGCATGAATCCCACGCCGCCCGGTGTGCCGGTGCTGATAACGTCGCCCGGCGCCAGGGCCGTGAAAGTGGAAAGATAGGCGATCAACTCCGGTACGGGGAATATGAGGTCGTCGATCGTGGCCGACTGCACTTCGTCTCCATTCAGGTGGGTAGTGATCGTGGCCTTTTCGATGTCGGGGGCCTCGTCCTGGGTCACCATCCAGGGGCCAAAACCGCCGGTAGACGGGAAGTTCTTGCCCGGTGTGAATTGGCCGGTGTGACGTTGCCAGTCGCGCACCGAGGCATCGTTGTAACAGGCGTACCCGGCAACGTGATCCAAAGCCCGATCCCGCGTTATATGCCGCCCGCCCTGGCCGATGATAACCGCCAATTCGCCTTCAAAATCCAGATAGTCCGAGTAGGCCGGCTTGATGATCGGGGCCCCGTGGCCGACCAGCGTGTCGGCGAACCGCGTAAAAATGGTTGGGTAATCAGCTTTGGGCTGACCGGTTTCCTTACGGTGCATTTCGTAGTTAAGGCCGATGCAAAATATCTTTGCCGGTTGCGGAATGACCGGCATCAGTTCCACGTCCGCCACCGCGCAATCCGGTTCTTGTCCATCCGCCGCCTGGGCCAAGGCGGCGAGGCCGTCCGGCGCCAAGGCGTCCGCAAGACAGCCGAATTGGCCGCCAAGCTTGGTGCCTAGATCAATAATTTCGTTTCCGACGACAATACCGAAACTGTCGGCCCCGTTTCGCCGATAACTTGCCAATTTCATGGGCCTAATATCTCCTTCGGATTGGCGCCGCCGACCATACCTGCAAGCCAGCGCAATGTTTTTTCACAGGATAGGCAAGCGGGATGCCCGCCGCGCTAACCGGTCTTGATCCCGATAATTTCCTTCATGCGTTCGATGCCGCCGTAATTGTTCTTCATATAAAGATCGATACAGTCCTGCTCCGGCATTCCGGCCGGCGTGAAATCCGCCTGCAATTTCAAGATGCAGGCATCCGGGCCATCGGGCGTGACCGTTATCTGCCCCTGGTGGTCCGCGAAGGGCATGGGGCCGCGCTCAATGACGCTGTAGCGGCAATAGAAGCGCTCTTCATCAAATTCTTCGATCCGCTCCTTCAAGATTCCGGCGCCGTTCAACAGCACGGAGGTCCTGACCATGCCGACGCCTTCGCCTTCCTCCTCGACGCTCTCCGCATACACACCAATGGTCATCTTTTTACCGTCGGAACCCAAATAACAATTCCAGACCTTTTCCGCGGCTGCCTCGATCCGCTCTTCTATTACCGCCGTTGTCATTTTCGATGCTCCTCCTCTGTGCCCTCAGGGCAATATGTTGATCTCTAGCCGTTCCCCGCAAACCAGGGGTAACTGGGGTCGGTCTTGTCCTTGGCGCCCTTGAATGGGGCCATGGTTTCGGCGGAATCGCCCGGGCCCAGAGCTTCGCGTCCCCAAGTCTCGGCACAGTCGATATCGAGGTTCCAGTCCAAGACATTTCGCCGGTGGGCGATTTTCCAGACACCCTCGCGCTTTTCGACGCGGTCGAGAATACGCACTCCAACGATGCAATGAAATGGCTTCTCGACGTGATCGATGGTCTGAAATCCCAACCCGTAAACCTCCGCCAGCGCCACATCACCGTCTATCTCAATCACTTCGTTACAGAGGAAGTGTTGATTCGGCCCAACAGAGGCCATGAGCGGCACCGCCTCGTCACAAAAAGCATGAGCATTGCCGTTGTAATGGGTGGCGTGCTCCATGATGGCGTCATCGTGAAAGACGCTTTTTACCAACTCCGCGTCGCAACGATCCAGCCCCCGTGAATAGGTGTTGATGAGCTTGCGTATCTCTTCCCTGGCGAGAAGCTCGTCGATGAGTTTATCCCGGTCGCTATCGGACATGGTATTGGTCTCCTGTCAAAAGAACGGCCCCGCGAGCATAGAGCCCACGGAGCCGCACGTCGTTAATTATGTATCGCCGTCAGCCGGCGCCGTTACCCAAATGCTTGCACTTGTGGCCGATCATATCCTCGGCCGGATTGGCACGCGGGTATTCGCTAACATGGTCAAACCAGATTTTCATACCGTAGTCCGCGGCGGTCAGGCGATCCGGCCGGAAGCTCATGGTTTCGACGATCTCGGTATCTTCCTTGATAAGCTGCAAGCCGAAAGCCTCCGCCGCCTTCAATATCTGCTCGATCTGCTCTTCTTCACCCTCGCCACCGGTGCTTTTCGGCGTGGCGTTGATGTTGTAGTTGCGGCAGGTGTCGCCCGGCTCCGGCACCGAGCAGGAGCACATGAACATCTCACGCCCCATGGTCTCGGAAGCGATGGTGATGCAATTGGTCCCGAAGGTGTGAATGTACTGGTTCATGTGACCAAGACCCGGAACCTCGGCTTGGAGGTCATAATAGATATGGAAGGTGCTGATGTGCATGTCCTCGGCGGGATTTGTGATCTTCATGCCATGGACGATTTCAAGATGGTTGAAATCCATGGAATTGGACAACAGCATGTAAGGTTCCGCCTTATGTACCGAAGCCAGCAGGGCGCGATAGGTCAACTCTTCTTCACCACGCTTGAAATGGGGCAAGTCATAGAGCGGCTCATAACCGTTAAAAGCCCATATCAAACCGAAGCGTTCTTCCGTCGGAAACTTGAACAGCTTGGCGTCCGGCGGCGGTTTATCACCGGCGGCGATCTTCGTGCAGGCCCCATCGGCGCCGTAGGACCAGTGATGGAAAGGACAGCGGATTTCCTCGCCGATAACGTCGCCCAATTGTAAATCGGCGCCGACGTGACGGCAAAAGGCGCTCATGACATAGGGCGTGCCGCTCTCGCCCCGATAGACAATGACACGCCCGTTAAGGAAGCCCTTGCCAATTACCTTGCCTGTCTCAACTTCTTCCGACAGACAAATGGGGTACCAGCACTGGTGATAACCCGTGCCTTCTTCTTGCGGCTGGAACGGATCGCCGCGTGGGGCCGTAATCTGGTCCGCCTGATCGTTGGATGCAATTGCAGATGCTTCTGCCATAGTGTCTCTCTCCCAATTCCATTCTCTTGGCAACGCACGCTGATACACCGCGCCGCCTACTTGCTGTATTTCCCGGATACTAGAAAAGATCGTGGCCCCGGGCTAGTATTATTGTAGGGGCCGATTGTAGGGCGATTTTGTCTCCTTTGGCAACCGGCCCGATATCAGGCCGCGATTCCCCTGGCAGTCCAGCCGTGCTACACGGCACGCCATGTTTCGCATCGACAAAATAACCTACCGCATCGCCGGACGCGTGCTGTTGGATCAGGCCGAGGCCACCATCAACACCGGCCACCGGGTTGGGCTGGTCGGTCGCAACGGCACCGGCAAGACGACACTCCTGCGCCTCATCGCCGGTGAGTTGGAGGCCGACGACGGCGCCATCGAGTTGCCCCGGCGCTGGCGCGTGGGGCTCACCAGTCAGGAGGCCCCCAGCGGCCGGCAAAGCCTGATCGACGTCGTATTGGGTGCGGACCAGGAACTTGCCGACCTCCACGCCGAAGCCGATGAGGCCCAAGACCCTCACCGAATCGCGGAGATTCATGAGAGGCTCAGGGACAAGGACTCCCACGCCGCCCACGCCCGCGCCGCCCGCATTCTGGCCGGGCTGGGATTCGATGAGGCGGCGCAACAGAAACCCTGCGACGACTATTCCGGCGGCTGGCGAATGCGCGTGGCCCTGGCCGCGCTGTTGTTCACGGCGCCCGACTTGCTGTTGCTGGACGAGCCCACAAACCATCTCGATCTGGAGGCGGCGCTGTGGCTGGAGGATT
>CAYOOG010000161.1:0-4602 GCA_964405515.1 uncultured Alphaproteobacteria bacterium
ACCTGCGCCAAACTCTCTCATAGGAGTTGGACCACTTAATGGGGGCAGGTCAGCCGGTCGAGAGATTCTCGTGCGAGAGGGCTCCGCCGGGCTGTCCGTCCGGGCCGTGGCCTCTCACGCCGGGATGAGTCTTGGCAATCTTCAACATTATTTTAAGACCAGGGACGATCTCGTGACGGGCATCGTTGTAAGCGCGAGTATCGATTATGGAGTCAGGTATCAGGAATTATTCAGGAGCCTTCCGAGGAGCCACATCAAGAAGCTTGAAGCGGTCTTCAATTTCCTGATCGAAGACATCCAGAAGCCTGAGACTCCAAGCATGTTTTTTGCAATGTGGGCGCTGGGGCAGCACGACGAAATTACCCGTAAAGTCATTCACGTCATGTACGCGTATCACAGGACTAATTTGGCCATCCTTATTAGCGAGGGTAATACAGAAATATCCGAGTCCGAGAGCTCTCTACGCGCCGCCCAAATCGCCGCAATGATCGAAGGACTGATCATCTATCTAAGCAGCCCTCTGACTCCAGCCAGGGAGCGCAAGGCGCTAGCCGACAGCGCAAAGAAGAACGCCCTACTGTTGGCCCTGGCCCGCTGACATAGCCCAGCCCTGGTCCGTCTGCAACGATCTGGCGTTCTGGGCGCCGTTACGGATTCTTCACGTAGGCGTTCGGCCTGAGGTAGAACCACCAGTTGATAACCAGACACATGCCATAGAAAATAGCGAAGCCGTAGAGCGCGTCTTCCGGCGTGGCTGCGCGGATTTCCTCGCCGAACACCTTCGGAATGTAAAAGGCGCCATACGCAGCCACGGCCGAGGTCCAACCAAGCACGGGGCCCGCCTGCTCTTTATCAAAAACCATGGCGATGGTGCGGAAGGTAGAGCCATTGCCAATGCCGGTCGCGGTGAACAGCACCAGAAACAACAGGAAAAACGGCACAAAATAGACTTCGGGGGTCGCCGACTGGTAAGCCTGTTTCATGTAGTAAGCAACGCCAAGCGCGCTGGCCACCATGACGACCGACACAATTTGAGTGACTTTCGCACCCCCCATGCGATCGGCAATCCAGCCACCGACCGGCCTTATCAGCGCGCCAATGAATGGCCCCATCCAGGCGAACATGAGCGCGCTGGGGCCGTTCGGATTGACCGTGCCGTGGGTCATTACACCATCCGCCCCGACAACATGACTGAAGCCGAAAACCACCTTGATGGCCAGCGGAAAGGCGGCGGAATACCCGATAAATGACCCGAATGTCATCGTGTAGATGACCGTCATCGCCCAAGTGTGTTTGTTTTCGAATATCTTGTACTGGCGCTTAAGATTGGTTCCTACCGCGCCGGGGATCATTCTGAGCAACAACACAGTGGAGCAGATTACGAGGGGAAGAACGATATATTTGCTGAGTTCAATCCCCGCGCCGCCCGCGGTAGCCGGAAGCAACAGCCACATTCCAAGTGCCGCCGTTACTAGCCCAATTGACAGCATGCCAAGAATCTTCATGAACGCGGGAAATGCGCTATGCACATCGGGCGACACATGCTCGTCCCGAATATTGTTCATGCCCCACCAAGCAGCGATCGAAATGGGCACTAGGAAGACGACCCAGATAAAACCGGCGTTATGAATCCAAGCCTCGGAGCCCGCCGGTATCTTTCCGATAAGGGTTCCGCTCGTGGTTTTCAGAAGCATCGAACCGCCGCCAAATATGCCCATGGTCATGGCCAATGGAACCAGAACCTGCATCGTGGTCACACCAAAATTACCAAGCCCGGCGTTGAGCCCCAGCGACATCCCTTGGACACGCTTGGGAAAAAAGAAACTGATATTCGACATGGACGAGGCGAAGTTGCCCCCACCAAATCCGGCAAGAAGGGCGAGCAATTGGAAAGTCCATAGCGGCGTGTCGGGGTCGAGAAGCGCTACACCCGTGCCCGCAGCCGGCAAGATTAGGAGTGCCGTGGTCAGAAAAATCGTGTTCCGGCCGCCGGCAATGCGGATGAAGAACGTACTTGGGATGCGGAGAGTAGCGCCCGAGAGGCCGGCGATCGCCGTCAGAGTAAACAGATCGGATTGGGAAAAGGGAAAGCCCAGATTAAGCATCTGGACGGTAATGATCCCCCAGTAAAGCCAAACCGCGAATCCGCACAATAGGCAGGGTATGGAGATCCACAAATTCCGTTGAGCTACTCGTTGCCCGGTAGATTCCCAATACGCCTCATCCTCTGGGTTCCAGTCTTTCAGATCCTTTGCCATGTTCTCTCCTAAGGTGTTGCTATCTCACTGTTCATCGGGCGCGGCCCGCTAAATCGCATCTGACCTCGGCATCTTCGCGTTTGTACCACCACCAGGTTGCGAAGATGCAAGTCAGGTAGAAAATGACGAATACAACCAGCGCAAGCCAGAGTGTCCCCGTGGCTGCAAGGGAAACAGCTACAAGGGCCGGAATGAAGAACAGCCGCGACCGAGGCCGTGAAGCCCAACGCGACGGATGCCTCTATTTCGCCTTCTGAGATCTCTGTTTCTCGCGCGGCCCGATCCTTGCCCTCAGCCCAATGCTCGTGAAGCTTCAAGAATACGGACGGCACCATGTGGTACACAGATCCGTTGCCGATGCCCGTGGCGATAAAGACAAGCATGAAGACCGCGAAGAACCAGGTAACGTCGCGGTCGCCTGCCCCTGAAGGTAACAATGCCAAGACGGCGATCGCCCCTGCGAGCATGAAAATGAAAGTCCAGAACGTCACATGGGTCCCTCCAAGCCGGTCGGACAGCCACCCGCCGAACGGCCGGACCAATGCCCCCACCGTCGGCCCCAGAAACGCCCAACGAACTGCTCCTGAATCGGGAAACAAGGCCAGAAGCAGGATTGGGAAGGCTGCGGCAAAACCAATAAAAGAGCCAAAGGTGCCAGTGTAGAGCCACGCCAGCACCCAAGCGTGCTTGCGCCGGAAGATCACGAATTGCTCGGCGAAACTTGCCTTGACGTCATAAATATTGTTTTGTCCCCAAGCGGCGGCAACGGTCGCCAGCAGGATCAACGGAATCCATATGAATCCGGCATTCTGCAGCCAGACTTCGCTTATGACGCCGCCATCCGCATGGGTTTGAGGCCCGCCACCCATGAATGTGAGAGCGCCGCCATAAATTGACAATGGCACGACGGCCTGCACGAGGCCGACACCCAGATTACCTACCCCGGCGTTCCATCCCAAGGCTGTGCCCTGTATTCTCTTGGGAAAGAGGAAACTGATGTGAGCCATGCTCGCGGAAAAGTTTCCGCCACCTAGACCGCAGAGCAAGGCGATGACCAGGAAGACAACATAGTCGGTCCCCGAATCCTGCACGGCGAGCGCCATCCACAACGTCGGAATCAGCAAGGTCGCCGTGCTGAAAACGGTGCAATTCCTGCCGCCAAAAATTGGCACAATGAAGGAATAAATTAGGCGTAGCACGGCGCCGGAAATGCCCGGCGCACCTGCCAGCCAGAACAGCTCACCCGTTGTAAATTCAAAACCTATTCTGGGAAGTTCAATGACCACGACACTCCAAACCATCCAGACCGCCAAAGAAAGCAGTAAGGGCGGCATGGAGAAGATCAGATTGCGCACGGCGATCCGGCGGCCTGATTTCTCCCAGAAAGCCTCGTCGTCCGGACGCCAGTCTCTCAGCCAGCCGCCACCGGCTACTTGCACACCGAGCAGATGTCCCTCGACCATGCGTTGTCGAAGGGCCGGATCTGCCTCCAGAATCTCCTGGCGTTCGCGCCTGGCGGACATCCAAGTCCAGATCATCACGCCGGCGAGAACCCCGTACATCAGCATGAAGGTGCTGCTGCGAACGTTCGTCAGGTCGGCGGCGATCCCGAACATGATCGGCAGAACAAATCCGCCCAATCCGCCGATCACGCCGACCAATCCGCCCACGGTGCCCATGTTCTCCGGGTAATGGTCGGCCAAACTGCGGTAAACACTAGCTTTTCCGATCCCCATGGCGATTCCGACCGTGAAGACAAGGACTGTAAAGAACACAACACCCACGGCAATGTCGAAGGCGACGTCTCCCCTGATTCCGTGCACGACGAACGTTGTCGACGGATAAGAGAGAAAGAACAGACAAACGATACTGATCCAAAATACCCACCAGGTGACGGTATCGCCTCCCCACTTGTCGGCAAACCAACCGCCCAGGGCACGAATGACGCCGGAAGGCAGCGTAAAAAACAAAGCGATGAACGCCGCCGCCGTTAGCTCCAAGCCGTACTCCGCCATGTAGTATTTGGGCAACCACAGGGCCAAGGCCACAAACCCGCCAAAAACAAAGAAATAGGCGAGACCAAACCGCCACACACGAACGTCGGCGAGTGGTGCAAGCTGATCGCCAAGCGTTGGCATGGCTCCTCGGCGCTTGCGCCCCTCGAGCAAGGGATCGGGGAATGTGCAAAACCAGAAGATGATGGCCGTTATGAGCATGACCAATGAATAGATTTCGGGCACGGCACGCCACCCCATACCCACAATGATCAATGGAGCCACCATGTTGGTCACAGCCGCCCCGGCATTCCCAGCGCCAAAAATGCCCAGCGCAGTACCCTGCCGCT
>CAYOOG010000162.1:0-4575 GCA_964405515.1 uncultured Alphaproteobacteria bacterium
ATGACCTGCATCAAACTCTCTTATAGGAGTTGGACCACTTCGTTGGGGCAGGTCAACCTTGTTGAAGCTCTCCAGACTCATGATACTTCCGTCCGGCCCCAAAACGGGTTCCATTTGGCCGATGCCGGCACAGTTGACCAGTATTCGGGCCGGACCGTGTGCTTCGCGCGCCGCAGCGAACCCGGCCTCGGTATCCTCCGCGCTCGAAACATCGTTCACGACGGCAAGGCCGCCGACCTGTTCCGCCGTCTGCCTCAAGACATCGGCTTTAACGTCAAACAAGGCCACCTTGGCACCGGCGTCGCTGAGCGCCGCCGCCGTCGCGGCCCCCATGCCGGTGGCGGCGCCGGTGACGATGGCGGCGTGTCCTTTTACGTCCATCTCTACGCCATCCTTACGCCTTGAGCGCTTCGGCGAGACGCCGCGCCACCAGGCTGTGGGCCTCCTTGGCAATGTCGAGCACGCCGGTTTGCAGGAAGAAGGGGTGCGTCGTCGTCTCATAGCACTTGTATTCAACGCCGATGCCCTGCTCCAGCAATCGGCTGGCGTAGCGCCGGTTCTCGTCGCAGACCATGTCGTAGCCGGCAGTAACCACCAGCGCCGGCGGCATGCCACTCAGGTCGGGCGCGTTGACCGGTGAAACCAGTGGGTTCTTCGCCTCTTCCGGGTCGTTGAGGTAAAGCTCCCGCACGAAGGCCAGGTCTTCGACGGAGCCGAAATACTCGCCGCCGCCGAAATTCTGGCGCGATTCGTACTCAAGCGCATCCTCAAGGGTAAGTAGCCCATAGACGACGACTTGAAAGGCGACCTTGGGGCCACCTTTGTCGCGCGCCAAGAGGCAGGTGGTGATGGTGAGGTTGGCGCCCGAGCTGTCGCCCGCCACCGCCAGGCGGTCCGGGTCGACGCCCAGCTTTCCAGCGTTTTCGGCCAGCCAGCAGAGTGCCGCGTAGCAGTCGTCGACGGCCGCCGGAAACTTGGCCTCGGGCGCCCGGCGGTGTTCGACCGAAACCACCAGCAGGCCGGATTCCGCGCAGATATTCCGGCACACATGATCGTGTGTGTGCACACTGCCCATGTAGAATCCGCCACCATGAATGTAGAGCACGGCGCCGGTCGGCGCCTCGGAGTCGGCCTCGCCGGCCCGGTAGATGCGGATCGGCAAGTCATCTACCGGCCCGGGTATGGCACTGTCTTCGATTTCATGTACTTCGGTTGGCGGGCCGGCCATGGAAAGGGCCATCATGGTCAGTCCGAGCCGCGAGCGTTCCACGGTCATCTCTCCAGGAGGTGGGCTTTCGACCTGTTGCAGCATGTCGACGATTGCCTGAGTTTGCGGCTCTAGCGGGGGCAGGTTATGCGCCATAACGTTCCTCCAGTATGATTTTGAGGTTGTTGATTTCGATCCGGTGGGCGCTGTACATCATCCTGAATCCGATGGCGACCATGGGGTCGCTCTTGATGCGCTCCGGCACGAAGTTGGTCCACAGGAAGGCCGTGCCGGGCCGGCCCAGTGTGGGCCCGGCGTCCGTGAGGATGCCCTTGTAAAAAATCCAGAGATCATCGGGGTCGGCGTGTCCGGCCTGCCATTCGATGGTCTTGGCCTTCTCATCGGCGATTGTGCGAACGAAGACCTTGCCGGTCGGTGTGGCTGCTTCATCGCCCGTGTATATGTCGTCCCTTACCAGCTCCAGATTACGCATGGACATGGTCCACAGCCCCATTGTCTCGGTCTTCGCCAGGAAAGCAAAGGCGTCGTCGATGGGAACCCCTTCAAATACTGCCCATGAAGGCACGAAATCGGTAAAGAGTTCGTCGTAGGAGTAGGACTCCTTCGAACCTGGGGCGACGAACCGCCCCCACATCTCTTCCATGGAATAGTTCTCGACCGTGATGAGCTCGTTTTGCACATACGGCCCGGTTGACGTTGTCATGTTCTTAGCCCTTCCTTCCACTTAAATAAGTTTCATTTCCGTTTCTCAGGCAGAGCATAGGCAACCACGTAGTCACCCAGCTTGGTGCCGAATAACGCGTGCCCGCCAGCGGCAATCACCACGAACTGCCGGCCACCCGCCTCGTAGGTCATAGGCGTCGCCTGTCCTCCTGCCGGAAGATCATCCCGCCACAATACTTCGCCTGTCCTTAAATCCATTCCCCTGAACATATTATCCATTGCCGAAGCAACAAATACCAGCCCGCCGCCGGTGATGATCGGGCCGCCCGCAACCGGTGTACCAAGATTCCAGTTAAACGGCAGCGGCTGCGGGAACATCCGGTGTATGGACCCGAGGGGAACGTCCCACTTGATGGTGCCGTCATTAATGTCGATCGCCGTGAGCCCGCCCCAGGGGGGCGCTGTGCACGGCGCGCCGAGCGGGGACAACAGGAATCCCGCCGTCAGCAGGTAAGGCGAGCCGGCAAGAGACGCGACCTGCTCTTCGTCGCCCGCCGCAGCCTTGGCAGTGGAATCCTCAAGCCTGTCGGGCTTCACCTTCGGCAAGAGCTGCACAAATGCCGGAACACGGGTCGAGTTGACAACGAGAAAACCAGAATCGGGATCGTAGGCCCCGCCGCCCCAGTTGCCGCCCCCGGGGAAGCCGGGCAGCATGGCGGTGCCTTCCAGGCTGGGTGGCGTGTAGAGCCCGCCCTGCCTCAGGGCTGCAATTTTGTCGCGGCAGATGTTGCGGTCTACGAAGGTAAAGCCCCAGGCATCTTCCAAGGATATCCCCTGTTTGACGAAGGGCGGCGGGGCGACGGGAAAGGGCTGGGTCGGCGACAGCCACTCGCCCTCGACGCCGTCCTGGGGCACGGGCCGCTCCTCGATAGGGGTCAGCGGTTCGCCGGTTTCGCGGTTGAAGGCGAAGACGAAGCCCTGCTTGGTGGTTTGCAGAAGGGCCGGAACGGTCTCCCCGTCCCGTTCCAGGTCAACGAGGATTGGCTGCGCCGGCAGGTCGAAATCCCACAGATCGTGGTGAACAAGCTGGTAGTGCCAAACAATTTCGCCCGTCGCGCCCCGGAGCGCCACAACCGAATTGGCGTAGCGGTTCTCCCCCGGTCGCTGGCCGCCGTAGAAGTCGTTGGACGGGCTGCTGGTCGGCAGAAAAACGAGGCCCCGCTCCTCGTCCACGGACATCATGGTCCAGACGTTGGCAGCGCCCGTGGCCTCGGCCACCCTGCCCCAGGTGCCCTGCATGGGATCATCGGGGTCGCGCGGCACCGGATCGAAGGTCCACCGGTGCGCGCCCGTGCGCACGTCGAAGGCCCTCACCACACCGCTCGGGGCGTCGGCACGGACGTTGTCGGCAATGAAAGAGCCGACCACCACGACCCCGCCGACCACGGAGGGCGGCGAGGACAGTTGCATTTCTCCCGGGAACAACAATTCGCTCTCGGGCCGTACCGTGACTTCGCCCTTGTTGCCGAAGCCGGGACAGGGCTCACCGTTCCGCGCATCAATGGCAATAAGGCGCAAGTCCGGGGTTGTCAGAAGGATGCGGCGGCGGCAAACCTCTCCCTCCTCCGCCGCTTCGTCTAGCCACCAGGAAACCCCTCGGCACTTGAACGACAGGGGTATTTCATAGTCGAGCGTGACATTCGGCTCAAACACCCAGCGCTCGTCGCCGGTTGCCGGATCAAGTGCTACGACCCGGTAGAACTGCGTGCAGACGATGAGCGAGCCGTCGAGCAGGATCGGTGTGTTCTGGAAAGCGGACTTGGGCATCTGGTCGGCGTGGCGCTGGGCCTCGCCGGTGCGATAGACCCAGGCGACTTCCAGGTCGGCCACGTTTGCCGGCGTGATTTCGGCAAGCGCCGAGTATTTCGTACCGCCCTTCGTCGCCCCGTAGTGGGACCAGCCCTCGGCCAACACCGGAAGCGCCACCAGCAGACAGACCACCAGCGTGAGCAACAGGGTCAGTCCGTACCGCGCGGGGCTTCGACGGGCCAACGTGACTAAAACCGGTACTTGAGGCTCACGCCCCATTCCCGCCGCCTGCCGTAGTTGGCGGCTATTCACCGGCAAGTGGCCTCGCCAAGGATGCCAACATAACAAGCGTGATCGGCAAAGCCCGGAAAGGGAATCTGGAAGCGCTGCTGAGCTGCCCGGTTTGGCTCGCAAGAATGTCGAATGATCTGGAGCATTTTCCCTCAACCGGACGGCAGGCTGCTTGCGTCGACGATCTCGATTCGGACGCCAGCCGCTTGTGAAGGCGACAGGAAGGCCAGCCTGGTCGTTATACCCTCGACGAAATCCACCCGTTCCTCTTCAAGCGTGTATCCCTTGGCTTGAATAGCCCGAATCTCCTCTTCGTAGTCGTCAGTATGGACGCAGATATTAAATACCCCCTCGCCCTTCTCTTCCAGGTGTTCGCTCAACCATCCGCTAGCACGGCCGCCGCCGCTGGTGGGCTGCAGCAACTCAATGTAACCGTCGCCGATGGCCAGCATTGCCATTCTGGCACCATGCTCGGGCATTTCAAGAACACGCCCCCCCGTCAGTTCCAGGTTCAGTATATCCTGGTAGAGCGCTGACCTGCACCCTTAAAAGTGGTCCGGGACGAAAGAGAGGATTTGGCGCAT
>CAYOOG010000163.1:0-4528 GCA_964405515.1 uncultured Alphaproteobacteria bacterium
CTGTGCATCGTTGTCACAGTCATATGGTGGATTTAATGAGTCTGGACCCTAGGTACTAATTTCCGCACTGGGACGACTTTTGTTCCAAGGAATTGTAGCATGTGTGGTCATTCGCTCACGGGTAAATCCAATGACGATGAAGCGGCTCAGCCATGACCTCCCCCATCGACATATACCGTAGCGCTTGCATCCTGCTGATGACTGCGGCGAGGGCCTAACCGTAAGGGCAGTTATGGGGAGAGCCCGGTCTCGGTGTCGAGTCGGCCCCTGAACCACCCAAAAACAGGAAGGTGCCACCTTCTTTCTGCCTTCCTCAAACCCTCCACTAACCTTCCGCTATTCCTCCGGGTCCAGGCGTTGGCGGATGGCGCGAAAATCCTTCCAGGACTCCCGTTTGAGCGCCGGCTGGCGCAGCAGGTAGGCCGGGTGAAATGTCGGCAGGGCGGGAATTTCCGTGCCGCCCGCGTGATAGGTGAGCCAGCGCCCGCGCAGCTTGGTGATGCCCTCGCTGCGGCCGAGCAGCGTCGCCGCCGAGGTGCCGCCGAGCAAAACCAGCACCTGGGTCGCCGCCAGCTCGATGTGGCGCTCGATAAACGGAAGGCAGGTCAGGGTCTCGGCCGTGGTCGGCTTGCGGTTGCCGGGCAGGATATTGCCGATATAGGCGCTGCTGCGGTCGCGCCCGATGGCCGCCAGCATGCGGTCGAGCAACTGCCCGGAAAGGCCGACAAAGGGCAGCCCCTGGCGGTCCTCCTCGGCCCCCGGGACCTCGCCGACGAACATCAGGCCGCTCTCCGGGTTGCCGTCGGCGAAGACCAGGTTCATGGCCGTGGTCTTCAGCGCGCAGCCGTCGAAGGCGGCCATGGCCTGGCGCAGCTCCTCAAGGGTCGCACAGCCGGCGGCGGCGGCCCGGGCGCTGCCCGCCAGATCGTCGGTGGAGGCCAGCTTGACCATTGGCTTGGCCGTTGGTTTTTCGGCAGCGGGCCCGGATGGGTCAGCGGCGGCTTGCGGCGGGGGCGCCGCTTTGTAGCGGTTGACCGGGGTCTCGCCGATGGCCTCGTCGGCCCCTGCTTCCACTTGCCACTTGAGCAGGTCCTGGGACATTGATTGGAGGTCTCCTGGCGGGTGGTTCCCTTGGGAATTGGCTCGGGGCAAACTTACATCGCCGCGCCGCGCCTTGCCAGCCGCTAACACTGGTAAACCGGCAGGCTCGAGGGTAGATTGCGGCCCTACGCTTGGCACAGGAGACAGCAGCAGTGACGGAACGGGAATCCATGGACTTCGATGTGGTCATCGTCGGCGCCGGGCCGGCGGGGCTGGGGGCCGCCATACGCCTGCGCCAATTGTGCGAGGAGAGCGGCCAGGAGCTCTCCGTCTGCGTCGTCGAGAAGGGCTCGGAGGTGGGCGCGCATATACTCTCCGGGGCCGTGCTGGAGCCCCGGGCGCTCGATGAGCTGATCCCCGACTGGCGGGATCTCGACACGCCCATCAAGACAGCGGTCAAGGCCGATGAGTTCCGCTTTTTGACCGCCAAGGGCTCGCTGAAGTTTCCCCACCTGTTCATGCCCTCGCAGTTCAAGAACAAGGGCAATTACATCATCAGCCTCGGCAACCTCTGCCGCTGGCTGGCGGGACGGGCCGAGGACATGGGCGTCGAGGTCTATCCCGGGTTCGCGGCGGCCGAAGTGCTCTACGGCGAGGACGGCCGGGTCGAGGGCGTGGCCACCGGCGATATGGGGCGGGCCGAGGACGGCTCGGAAAAGGCCGGGTTCGAGCCGGGCATCGAGTTGCGCGGCAAGTACACGCTGTTCGCCGAGGGGGTGCGCGGATCGCTGTCCGAGAGCCTGATGGAGAAATTTGGCCTGCGCGAGGGCGTCGATCCCCAGACCTACGGTTTGGGCATCAAGGAACTTTGGGAGGTGGCGCCGGAAAAGCACAACCAAGGGTTGGTGTCGCACACGGCAGGGTGGCCCATGGACGCCAAGACCTACGGCGGCTCCTTCATGTACCATCTTGAAGATAATCAGGTTGCCGTCGGTTTCGTGGTGGCGCTCGATTACCAGAATCCCTACATGTCGCCCTTCGAGGAGTTCCAGCGCTTCAAGACGCATCCCGCGGTTCGCCCCGTTCTCGAAGGTGGGCGGCGCATCGCCTACGGCGCCAGGGCGATCAACGAAGGCGGCCTGCAATCCATTCCGAAGCTGGTATTTCCGGGCGGCGCGCTTATCGGCTGCAGCGCCGGATTCCTGAATGTGCCGAAGATCAAAGGCAGCCATACCGCCATGAAGACGGGCATGCTGGCCGCCGAGGCCGTGTTCGATGACCTCAAGGCCATGGGCGAAAATGTTGGCGCGGGCGGCGGCGAACTGGTGGCCTACCCGGACGCTCTTGAGAAATCCTGGGTTTACAAAGAGCTGCGGGCGGCGCGAAACAGCCGGCCTTCTTTCCGCTGGGGCCTCCTGGCGGGCACGGTTTATACCGGAATCGACCTGATATTGGGCGGCCGGCTGCCCTGGACGCTGCACCCGCACGCCGATCATGATTCGCTGAAACCGGCCGATTCCTGCCGGAGAATCGATTATCCCAAGCCTGACGGCGAAATTTCCTTCGATCGCCTGTCATCGGTGTACCTGTCGAACACCAACCATGAAGAGGACCAGCCGGTGCACCTGCAACTAAAGGACGGAAGTGTCCCGATATCGCACAATTTGGCGGTCTACGATGCCCCGGAACAGCGCTACTGCCCGGCGGGCGTCTACGAAATTCTGGAAGATAGCGGCGAGCCCAGGTTGCAGATCAACGCCCAGAACTGCCTACATTGCAAGACCTGTGATATCAAGGATCCGACGCAGAATATTAACTGGGTCGTGCCAGAAGGGGGTGGTGGCCCCAATTACCCCAATATGTAATATTGGCCGAATAGCCCTTACCAAGCGCGTGAATTGGGCCCTGATTCAAGCCACAGGCGTTGAATTCACGGTGTACTGAGTCGAAATGAATCCGTTGGCGTCAAAATCAAGAAGAATTGGACCGGTCAGAAGGGCGATGTTGCGCCGCCTGGCAACCGTGATTTGCGCCGGATTACTGTCCGTGGGCTGCGCCAGTGATGGCTACCAGTACAGCAGCCGCTACGAGGATGTCGACAGTCAGGCTCTTGGCAGTTACCTGGCCGGCCTGTACGCGGGCGCCATACGCGATACCCGTGCTGCGGCTAATTTCTTCGGCGAAGCGCTGGCCGACGACCCGCAGAATGTCATTTTACTGAGGCGGACTTTCTTTCTCCTGGTTTCCGACGGGCGATTTGACGAAGCCGTTCCCTTGGCCAGTCGTTTGGCAAGCCTGGATCGAGGCGCCGGCGTCAGCCGAATGGCCCTGGCGATCAATGACTTGAGACTGGGCAAGGACAGCGAAGGTGCGGCCCGGCTAAAGGCTATTCCGCGATCCGGGTTCAACGCCTTGCTGGGGCCGATCGCTCAAGCTTGGTCGGAAGCTGGGCGGGGGAGAATTGACAAGGCCATATCGCTGGTCAGCGACATAGATGACCGCACGGCCTTCAACGCCTTTCGGCGATTGCACCTGGCGCTACTCTACGAATACGCGAACCGTTACGAAGAGGCGGAGGAGGTCTACGAAAAGGCCGTATCCACGGAAGGTGGCGGCCTCTTGCGAATTGTCCAGGCATATGGCCGTTTTCTGGAGCGCAGAGGTGAGTCCGCAATATCCCTGGAACTGTACGAAAAGTTCTTGGAGCGGGCCCCGGAAAACCCGATCTTACTGGCTGCGGCAGAGCGGGCCGAGAACGGTTTCA
Source organism: uncultured Alphaproteobacteria bacterium (assembly GCA_964405515.1). Lineage (GTDB taxonomy): Bacteria > Pseudomonadota > Alphaproteobacteria > JAPYRI01 > JAPYRI01 > CAYOOG01. The sequence goes on from CAYOOG010000163.1 coordinate 3,806, forward strand.
TTCCAGCGCCGCTGGTTCGCGGACCCCTGGACGGCTTAGCCGAAGCGCTTTACGCGGCCGGCAGTGCGCTGGCTCAGGACAGGGCCCGGGAATCAGCCACGATTTACCTGCAATTGGCCATCTACGCGCGGCCCGATTTTGACGTCGCCCGGATATTGTTATCCGATCAGTTCGAAGCCGTCGGGCGTTGGGAAGACGCCATCGCAAATTACGCGAAAATTCACGCTTATAGCGCGCTGGGTCGGGAAGCCCGCTTGCAGACCGCGCTCGACTTGGATCGCATGGAACGCACGGAAGAAGCGGTGTCCCTTCTGCGCAATATGATCATGGAGAACACCAGCAACCCACAAACGGTCGTGGCCCTTGCCGACCTATTGCGGGCGCGGGAACGGTATGGCGAGGCGGCCCAGGAATACGACCGCGCCTTTGAACGTATTGGTGAGCTGGAAAACCGGCACTGGGCATTGTTTTATGCGCGCGGCGTTGCGCTCGAACGGGTAAAGCAGTGGGCGCGGGCCGAGGCGGATTTCCTTAAGGCGCTTGAGTTGGCGCCCGACCAGCCCATGGTCCTCAATTACCTTGGCTATTCATGGATCGAAAAGGGCGTGCACATCGAGCGCGCCAAGAAGATGATCGAGCGCGCTGTCGAGCAGCGCCCCGACGATGGATATATTATAGATAGCCTGGGCTGGGCCTTGTACAAACTCGGCGAGTATGAAGCCG
>CAYOOG010000164.1:0-4492 GCA_964405515.1 uncultured Alphaproteobacteria bacterium
ACGCGCGGCGTGGCCAACGCGGTCGAGGACGCTGTGCGCCACAGCGAGGCGGAGGTGCGCAAGCTGGCCGAGGAAGCGGCTGAGCGCAGCGAAGCCATCGGCGCCGCTTATCAAACTCACGCCGATGATCTGCTTCGCAGCATCGACAGCACTATCCGCCAGCACACGGACAATCTCACCGACGCCGCGCAACAGGCGGCAACCCGTGCGGACAGCATCGGCCGCTCCTTTACCGAACGCGTCGCCGAAATGGGTCGGGAGATCGAGGACTCCGTGCGTCACTACGCCACCGAAGTGGTCAACGCCGCTCGCGACGCTTCCTCCGAGACCGGCGTCATCGGCCAGGCTTTCGAGGATCAAGCGGCTAAAATGGCCGAAGCCGCGGCAAACGCCAGCCGCACGGCGGAGCAATCCATCGCCGGTCTCAGCGAAACCGGTGACAGATTCGAGTCAAATAGGCAGGAATTGCAGGAGACGATAAGCGCCATACAAACGGGCACGGAAGCCGCCAGCGCGGCCATGCGGCGCGAGGCCCAGGGCATCCAGGGCAACGCCGCCGAAATGGCTGAAAAGATGGCCGGCCTGGGTGACGAGATCAACACGCGCCGGGATGACATCGCCGCCGCCGCCGACGACGCCATGACCAAATTGATTGCCGCATCAGCGACATTCCAGGATCAGCGGACAGTTCTCGCCGACGAGGCCGACCTTCTTGGCGCCAAGGTTCAGCAGGCGAACGACGGACTTGGCCGACAATCGGAAGAGTTGGCCGCGGCCTCCATCAAGGCAGTCGCCCGCGTGCAACAGGTAGGCGACGCCCTGGGTCTGGAAACCGCGAACTTGGGTGCGATTGCCGAAAAGATGGTGGACCACACCGCCCAGGTGGGCGACGCCTTGTCGGCGGAAATGGAACGCCTGGGCGAAGAATCTGAGATGGCGGTCGGTCACGCCACCAAGATTCGGGGGACGTTGCACGATCAGGGCGAGGCCCTAAGGGACGTCACGAATCTGGTGGCGCAACGGTCCGGAGAAATCGAGCGCTCCGTGCGCGAGCATGCCGATTTGCTTGCCAACGCCTCGACCGAAGCCGCCGAGATCGCAAAGGAAGCCGGCGCCATGTTCGGCGAGCAGGCCAAGGGCATGATGAACACCTCGGGCGAGGTGGCTTTCGGGCTTAAGGAAGCGGGCGAGCGCCTGCAACGCCAGTCGGCGGAAATCATGGCGGCGTCCGATCAGGCCGTGCGCAGAATTAGTGAGGTCGGCACAACCTTCCGCGTGCAAGCCGAGAACCTGACCGCCCAGGCCATACGGTCGGGCGAACGCGTAGACAGACTTGGCGAACAGATCAACGAGCGCACGGCGCATGTTTCCGCCACGACCGACGAAGCGATCGAGCGCTTCCAGTCCCAGGATCAAGCCATGCGGCAAAGCGGCGATGATTTTGTGGCGACGCTGGATCAGGCCAACCTGCGTATAAGTGCCGTTGTTCATACCTTCGACAAACATGGTGAGAAACTGGAGCAGTCGGCGGCAACCGTCGGCGACCGGGTGGGCGAAGCGGGTCGGTCCCTTGAAAAGGAGGCCTCTCACCTTTCTGCCAGCGGACGCGAAGCGGCGCGCCAAATTGCCGATGTGGCATCAACGTTGTCAGAACAGTCTGGTCTCGTGAAAATGGCGCGGGAAGAAGCGAACGCGGAGGTACGCGATGCCGGCGCCCAATTGCGGCAGGTCACGGAGAACCTCGCCGCCAGTGCACAGGCGGCGACGGAGCGTATTCGTCAGGCCGGCACTGTTTTACGCCACGAGCAGACCGATCTTTCGGCGGTTTCGGAACGCGGCGCGGCGCGCATCCGCAGTGCATCGGAAGGCTTCGCCCAACAGTCCAGAGACGTCGACGGCGCGACGGAAGAGACCGCGAAGGCATTGGCCGAAGTGCGCGGCGCACTGGAAAAACAGACCAGGGACTTGTTGCGTGTCGCGGAGCAGGCTTCGGCCGCGGCGGACAAGGCGGGCATCGTCTTCCAGACCCAGGCAACCAAGGTCTTGGACGCGGTTGAACGGGCCGGGCAAAAAGCCGACGAAATTGAAGCGTCCGAACGCCAGTCGAACCAGAATACCTTCCTGCGGGCCTCGGCTTTCGTCACGGAAAGCCTCAATTCATTGACCATCGACCTCAACCGATACATTGAAAAGGATGTTCCCGAGGACATCTGGAATCGCTACTTGAAGGGCGAAAAGGGAATTTTCACGCGGCGAATCTTGAGCATGCGCGACCGCCACACCCAGGCCAAAGTGCTACGCGTCTATCAGCAAAATTCGGAGTTCCGGAACTACGTCAACCAGTACCTGACCCAGTTTGAAAATCTCCTGGCCCAGGCCATGAAATTCGACCACGAGAATCTGCTCACAACCACCTTCCTGTCGTCGGACGTGGGCAAGGTCTACTTGTTGCTATCTCAGTCCATCAAGCGCCTGGATTGATCGGCTGCAAATTACTTAACTTCGGTCAGTGTCCAGGCAACGGTGCGGCGCAGCACCTTGCCAAGCGCCTCGTCGAATGCCGTAACCACATCCGTGATTGTTCCACCCTCGGCCTGCACGCTCTGTGAAATGGTTTTCGAGGCGATAATCGTTCGCCCGGCTTGCTTGACCAGTTTCAAGTTGAGCCGCACAACGACCTTGGGCGCGCCGGACCCATGAAAATATTCCGCCTGGAATTCCCGCAATTCACTTTTCAAGGTGTAGTCGGAACGCAGACCGATCGCCTTGCGCCCGACGGCCACAATCTTGCCAGAATTTTCGAAGGATTCCACAAGTAGATCCTGCACCATGCGCGGCGCCCGGTCGGACCAACGCGTGCCCTTGAAATATTTGATTTCAACATCCGAAGGACGCAAGGCAATGAAAGTGCTGTCGAGTCCCCGGGCGGCAAACGGCTCTTCCACGACCAATTGCCAACCGACCGTCGGCAGGTCGTCCGGGAACGTGCTTTTGGGAGACAAGGTATAAATATCCGGCGCGGGCCCTGAACCAGGCAGCGAGCACCCGACGAGCGCAAATGACAAGGCCGCCATCAGTAAGACTCTTGTGCTCGAGCGTTTGCCCCTGCCGTGAAATCGTAGATTGGATAGTTTCATCATTTTGTTGCCTCAAAATCAGCGCCATCGTTTCCAAACAGGAACCCGGCAGGGTCGCTCTCGATACGCTCTGAAATGCGCGACAGCGACAATACCAACTCCCGCATTTCCGTAATCAGTTGCGTGAACTGCGTCAGGCCCTCGGACGAAAAATCTGCAAAAGCCGGACCGGTATCAACAACGATCTTGTCAACATCGCCGGCCAATTTTCTGAACCCCTGGGCGCCCTCCCGGGCTTCGCGGAGCAGCCCGCGCAGATCTTCGTCAACAATGCCCGTCGCGGCGTCCACCGTGATTTCGGCCTTGTTGGATAATTGCGTGATGGCCTCTGCCGTCTCGGTCAATTCGCGGGCCATGGCTTCGGCCTGCGACAAAAGGCTTTCGACCTCATCGACGCGGTTGCGGACGGATTCGCTGGTTGCGGCCACGTTGTCCAGAACAGTGGCGATGTTTCCACGATTCTTCTGATCGACGATCTTTGACAGGGAATCGACCAGGATTATGGCCCGGTTAATAAGATTCGGCGCGCCCGCGAACAATTCCTCGAGGGGTGAGGTTTGCGATTGAATAACCGGGTAGCGCTCTCCCTCCTGTGCCCTCGGCGGCGGATTGCCGGCCGTGCCGCCGCTCAGCTGGACGAAGGACACGCCAGTGATGCCCTGGAACTGGAGCATGGCGATCGAATCGACCTTAACCGGCGTACTCTTTGAAACCTCCACGGTCACGCGGACTTGGGAAGGGTTCTTGGGGTCGAGTTCGATGGTCTTGACCTTGCCGACGGGCACGCCGTTGTAACGAACATCGCCGGCGACGCTCAGTCCGGAAACGGATTCCTCGAAATAAATGTCGTAGTAGTTGAATTCCTGGTCGATCTCGACCTTGGCGAACCAAGCGACGAAGCCGAGCCCCATAAACACCAAGAGCAAAGTAAAGGCGCCGATAAGAATATGGTTGGCCTTAGTTTCCATTCCGAAACTCCCTCTTCGGATCCAATAGGTTATCCGGCTTGCGCCGCCCGAGCCCGCGGCCCGTGGAAATATTCGCGCACCCAGGGGTGATCGTAATCCCGCAACTCTTCCATACTCCCAACGGCGAGCACCTTGTGCTCCGCTAGAACGGCGATGCGGTCACATATCGCTTCAAGGCTGTCGAGATCGTGGGTGACCATAAAGACCGTCAGCCCCAATGTCTCCTGCAGCCGCCCAATCAAATCGTCAAAATCGGCGGCGCCGATAGGATCGAGGCCCGCCGTCGGCTCGTCCAGGAAAACAATCTCCGGGTCGAGGGCCAGCGCCCGCGCCAGACCGGCCCGCTTGCGCATACCCCCAGACAATTGTGACGGATACTTGGCCCCG
>CAYOOG010000165.1:0-4476 GCA_964405515.1 uncultured Alphaproteobacteria bacterium
CGGCACGCTCATAGCCCCCAGGGTGGGGCACGTAGGACTCCTGACCGGGCGGTGGATCACCGCGCAAGGCGACAATATGGCGTACGCCCGCATTCCAATAGGCATCGGCCACCTCGTTCACCTCTTCGCGCGTGGCGCCGACGCAGGTCAGGTGGGCCGCCGGTTCAACAGAGGTTTCCTCGACGATGCGCCTGACGGTTTCGTGCGTTCGGTCGCGGGTGCTGCCCCCGGCACCATAGGTGACGGAAACAAAGGCCGGATCCAAGGGCTCCAGCCTCTTGATGGCGGCCCAGAGGTTCTCGTTCATTTGCGGTGTCTTGGGCGGAAAGAACTCGAAGGAAACCTTGAGGCCTTTCTTGTCAGTGTCCCTGGCAACGTTGCTCATGACCCCCCGCCTCTTCTTGTTGGGCTGCGCGCCGACCACAGGCAAACGGTCAAGGCGCCGCCGGTCAAATGCCGCACCGGGTCGACATCAAGCCCCGCCGCCAGGCACCAGCCCGCCATTTCATCATCGGCAAAGCCAAGCCGGCGGTGAGCATGCTCGCCTCGCAGTTCCTCCAAATCGTGAGGGGCGAAGTCGGTAATCAAGAGCTGCCCACCGGGCCTGAGGACCCGCGCCGCTTCGCGGATTACGCCGGCGGGTTCATCGGCAAAATGGAGCACCTGGTGCACGGTGACCAAATCCACGGATTCGGCGGCAAACGGAAGGTTGTACATGTCGGCGTGGCGCACCTGGCAATGGGCAAGGCCGGCGCCCTCCAGATTGGCGCGCGCCAGGCGCAACATCTTGTGACTGGTGTCGATGCCGACGCCGCGGCCGATGCGGGGGGCGAAGATTTCCAGGACTCGGCCAGTCGCCGTACCGATGTCCAGCATCTCGTCAATCTCGCCTTCGCCCGCCAATTCAAGTATGGCGGCTTCGACGTCGCTCTCCGGCACGTGTAGTGAGCGAATCTTATGCCACTCACCGGCGACGGCGTGAAAGTAGGAGTCCGCCGCGTCGGCGCGGGCCTGTCTAACTTTGGCGAGGCGTTCGGCGTCTCGGCGGAGTTCGTCATCGCCTTCCGGCGCCAATGAAACCAGTAAGTCGGCCAATTCCGCCGCCACGCCATTTTCGGCCAGCCGATAAAATGCCCAGGTGCCTTCACGGAATCGATCGATGAGCCCGGCGTCGCACATGACCTTGAGGTGCCGCGAGACGCGCGGCTGGCTCTGGCCGAGAATCTGCGTCAGCTCACTGACCATGAGCTCGGTGGCGGACAGCAACACCAGCAACCTCAGCCGGGTATGCTCGGCGGCGCCGCGCAAACCGCTGAGCAAGTCCGCCAGCGAGGCATTCGCGGGTACTTGGGCGTTTTCCGGTTCGCCTTGGGCCACTTTGGTACCTCCTCTTCAAGGCTTTGGCGGCCTCGGGGCATGGGGCGGGCCAAGTGTTCCTCAAGCGTCCCACCGCCCCTGGAACGCATGCTATATAAAGATATATTTATATCTTTACAAGCTCTTTCTGGAGTGTACTGCTGGGAAATAAACGGCAGGTTAACGTTAGACGCTTACCGTGCCGGCTTAACCCGGGGAATAACAACCCGTTTCCCGCCGATCCACCTCCACTGGTCTTGGTCCAATGGTTATGTTAGCAAGTCGCACGGCACGGCATCGAGTGTGTGTTTTCAGCCGTGGATGCGCAGGGTGGGGTGCATGAATTTCAGCCGAAAACTCCCGGCGATTTGCCGAACGGTTATGGCGGGCTTCGTTGCGGCGGGACTGTTGTCCGGCTGCGCCAGCAAACCCAAGGATCAAAGCCCCGAGGCCGTCGCCTACCGGCAGCAGGCCAACGACCTATGGGAAGGCACCAACCGCGCCATATTCAATTTCAACCTGAAGCTTGATAAGGCCATTTTGAGGCCGGTCGCCGGTTTTTACGGTGATTACATGCCGCCGCCGGTACGGCTGGCCATTCGAAATTTCATCGACAATATCTTCACGCCTGTCACCTTCGTCAACGATGTATTGCAGGGCGAAGCCCGTCGCGCCGGCACTTCCCTTTCGCGCTTGATCATCAACACCACGTTCGGGCTCGGTGGCGTCATGGATGTGGCGAGCCATTCAGGCATCGAGCGTCATTCGGAAGACTTTGGCCAGACCCTTGCCGTCTGGGGCTTCGACGATGGCCCCTACTTTGTCACACCGATCCTGGGTTCCTCCAACGTGCGGGACATGTTCGGTTTTATTGCCGACCTTGCTCTTGATCCCATGACCTGGGTCTATATGGACCAGCATATCAGCTACGTTTCGCCGATTATTCGCACCGTGGATTTTGTCGATCTCCGCGCGGCCAATATGCAGGAAATAGATGATCTGGAGCGCAACTCGATTGATTTCTACGCCACCGCCCGCAGCGCCTACCGGCAACTTCGGAAAGAACGCATCGCCAACGGCCGCACTCCCGAGGCTGACGACGGAGGCGAGATCGAGGACGATCCCTTCGACGAAGACTTCGACGATTTCGAGGACTTCGAGGACTTCGAGGAAGAAGACCTACCCGGAGACGCGGTCGTTAATCCCGGCTGAACTTGCGGTATTTGATGCGGTGGGGCTGGTCGGCGGCATCGCCCAGGCGGCGCTTGCGGTCGGTTTCGTAGTCGTCGTAGTTGCCCTCGAACCATTCGACATTGCTATCGCCTTCAAAGGCCAGAATATGCGTGGCGATGCGGTCGAGAAACCAGCGGTCATGGCTGACCACAACGGCGCAACCGGCAAAATCCAATAGCGCGTCCTCGAGCGCCCGCAAGGTGTCCACGTCCAGATCGTTGGTCGGCTCGTCCAGCAGCAACAGGTTGGCGCCGGACTTGAGCATTTTGGCCAGATGCACGCGGTTCCGCTCACCGCCGGATAGCTGCCCGACCTTCTTTTGCTGATCGCCGCCGCGGAAATTGAACCGGCCGACATAAGCGCGGCTTTGCACTTCGGCCTTGCCCAGTTCAATTACGTCGAGCCCGCCGGAGATTTCCTCCCACACCGTCTTGTCGGCGCCGAGCGCATCTCGCGACTGGTCCACATAGCCCATGACCACGGTCTCGCCGACGCGCAACTCGCCGCCGTCCGGCTGTTCGTCGCCCGTAAGCATGCGCAGAAACGTGGTCTTGCCACTGCCGTTGGGCCCGATCACACCAACGATGCCGCCCGGGGGCAGCCTGAAATTCAATTTGTCGATCAGCAGCTTGTCGCCGTAGCCCTTCACCAGGTCGGCGGCTTCGATCACCATGTCGCCAAGGCGCGGGCCCGCCGGAATGACAATCTGCGCCTGACCCATGGAGCGGTTCTCGGCCTCGTTCAAAAGCGTTTCATAAGCCGCAATGCGGGCCTTGCTCTTGGCCTGGCGGGCGCGCGGCGATTGCCTGATCCATTCCTGCTCGCGCGCGAGGGTGCTCTGACGGGCTTCTTCCTGCTTGCCCTCCTGGCGCAGGCGTTCCTGTTTCTGGTCGAGCCAGGAAGAATAATTGCCTTCCCAGGGGATGCCCTGGCCGCGGTCCAATTCCAGGATCCAACCGGCAACGTTGTCGAGAAAGTAGCGATCGTGAGTGACGGCCACAACGGTGCCCGGATAATCCTCAAGAAAATGCTCGATCCAGGCCACGCTTTCGGCGTCCAGGTGATTGGTCGGCTCGTCCAGCAGGAGCATGTCGGGCCGCTCCAGCAGCAAACGGCAAAGCGCCACCCGGCGTTTCTCTCCGCCCGACAATGAGGCCACGTCGGCATCCCCCGGCGGGCAGCGCAGGGCATCCATGGCGATCTCGACCGTGCGGTCAAGTTCCCAGGCATTGGCGGCCTCGATCTTTTCCTGCAGATCGCCCTGCTCCTCGATAAGGGCGTTCATTTCGTCGTCCTCAAGGGGCTCGGAGAACTTGGCGCTGACCTCCTCGAAACGGTCAAGCAGGGCCTTGGTTGCCGCCACGCCGTCCATGACATTGCCGAGCACATCCTTGGACGGGTCCAGTTCCGGCTCCTGAGGCAGGAATCCCACACGCACGCCCTCGGCGGCCCAGGCCTCGCCGTTGAACTCGCTGTCGCGCCCGGCCATGATCTTCAAGAGGCTGGTCTTGCCGGCGCCGTTCACGCCCAGCACGCCGATCTTGGCGCCGGGCAGGAAGGACAGCCGGATGTTCTTCAAAATCTCGCGCCCGCCCGGAAAGGTCTTGGAAAGACCGTTCATGACGTAGACGTATTGGTATGAGGCCATGAGGCGAATTTCCCACTACTCGCGCGCAAATGCGCCGCCGGGTTTTAGCGGAGTGCGGCCCAGGGGGCAATGGGGATGGCCACGTTTGCCACTTGAATCGTCGGTGTCGAATCATCACCACCGGCCTGCTCCCAGGGTGCCGATCTGAGCGCCCCCCGGCCACCCCCGGAGTTATGGGTATAACTTAACTAGGGTCCAGACTCATTAAATCCACCATATGACTGTGACAACGATGCACA
>CAYOOG010000166.1:0-4473 GCA_964405515.1 uncultured Alphaproteobacteria bacterium
GCTTGTCTCGGCCGCATTGGAGGCGAAGGCGAGCAAACTGACTAACGCAGCGGCAAAAAAAGATTCCAGGGGCCCAAACAATCTCATGTCCGAACCATGATCGTGAAAAGCGGCCAAAGTGTGGCGTGAATCGAGTCGAGATTCGGATTCGAATTCCCGACCGCCCAACTCATACCTTCGTGGCGGCGATCATGTAGTTGACCGCCGTGTCGCTGCCCGTCTTCCAAGTCGCCCTCAAGGGGTCATAAATCACGCCGGTAACGTCGTTGGCGGAAAGCCCAACGGCCTTTAAGCCCCGCGCCAATTCCGACGGGCGGACAAACTTGTCCCATTGGTGGGTGCCGCGCGGCACCCAGCGCAGAATGACTTCGGCACCGACGATGGCGAGCGCGAAGGACTTCATGGTGCGGTTGATGGTCGCGCCGAAAAACAAACCTCCATCGGCGACCAGGGCGCCGCAGGCGGTTAGAAACGAGTCGATATCGGCGACGTGCTCAATGACTTCCATTCCCAGCACGATATCAAATGTCTCGCCACTCGCCGCCAGTTCCTCGGCCGAGGCACAGCGGTAGTCGATCTCCAATTCCTCTTGCCCGGCGTGCAGCTTGGCGGCCTCGATGGCGTTTTCGTCGGCATCCAGGCCGACCAGGCCGGCGCCCATGCGGGCCAGGGGCTCGGCCAATATGCCGCCGCCGCAGCCGATATCGATGATCCTCAGTCCCTTGAGCGGCTGTGCGCCCGAGGCATCCAGGCCGAAATGAGCGCTGGCGTGGTCCCGAATGTAGGCGGACCGGACGGGATTGAGCTGATGCAGCATGCGCAATTCGCCGTCGCCGCACCACCATTCGTCGGCCAGCGCGGCAAAGCGTGCAATCTCCCCGTCATCAACGGATTTCGCCGGATTCGCTCCGCTGGGCACGATTATCTCCTCTATTGTACGGTCGCGCTCTAAAGGGTATTTATAGCCGCCCTCGCCCCAAGAGGCGAGGTTCCTCGGTTTAACACGCCCGGCAAGCCGGGATGCGGCGCCCTGAAGCCGGCGGCACAGAATGGATTGTGATACCGGGGCCGCGAAGAACAACACAAACCCCGAGCCGGATCGGGCTGCGTATTCGGCGGTGAGTAGTAGTATGGCAATGATCGTGAAAAAGTTCGGCGGCACGTCGGTCGGCGACATCGAGCGGATTCAGAGGGTAGCGCAACGCGTGAAATCCTCGGTGGACGATGGCCATCAAGTGGCCGTCGTCGTCTCGGCTATGGCCGGTGTGACCGATCAGCTGGATGCCCAGACCCGCGAAGTCGCGAAAATTCACGACGCGCGGGAGTACGACGTTGTGGTCTCCGCCGGGGAGCAGATCAGTTCCGGCCTTATCGCCATGGCATTACAGGAGCTGGGGGTCAACGCGCGCTCCTGGCTCGGCTGGCAGATTCCGATCGAGACCAACGAGATTCATGGCGCTGCGCGCATTACGAATATCAAGGCCGATGATCTCAAAAGCCGCATGGCCGAGGGGCAGGTTCCGGTGATAGCCGGGTTCCAGGGCGTGGCGCCTGATAACAGAGTGGCAACCCTAGGCCGCGGCGGTACGGATCTGAGCGCCGTGGCCTTGGCCGCGGCCCTGGGGGCGGATCGCTGCGACATCTACACGGATGTCGAAGGCGTATTTACCTGCGATCCACGGATCGTTGCCAACGCCCGCAAGCTTGATAGAATCACTTACGAAGAGATGCTGGAGATGGCCTCCGTGGGCGCCAAGGTGCTGCAGACCAGATCGGTCGCGGCGGCCATGAAGCACAGGGTTCGCTTGCAGGTGCGCTCCAGTTTTGTTGATGCCCCCGGTACGCTCGTTGTTGATGAGGATGAAATCGTGGAACAGGAATTTGTGAGCGGAATTGCCTACTCAAGCGACGAGGCAAAAATTACCCTGGTCAAGGTGGCCGACCGGCCCAAGGTGGCGGGAAGCATCTTCGGCCCCTTGGCTGAAGCCAATATCAACGTTGATATGATCGTGCAGAACGTATCCGAGGATGGTGAGGCGACGGATTTGACCTTCACCGTGCCGCGCGGAGATCTTGATCGCTCGATCGAGGTGCTGAAGGCGGCAAAGAAGGATATTGGCTACGTAAAGCTGGCGCCGGATCCGAATGTCGTGAAGGTTTCGGTTATTGGCGTCGGCATGCGGAGCCACGCCGGTATCGCGCAAACCATGTTCGAGACCTTGGGCGAGAAAGGCATCAATATTCAGGTCATATCAACGTCGGAGATCAAGGTCAGCGTGCTTATATCGTCTGAATATACCGAACTGGCGGTTCGCGCCTTGCACGCCGCTTACGGTTTGGAAAAAGAATGACGGCATGAATGAGGGGACGACCAGACCGGCGGCGGTGGATGGGGAATTGACGCCCGGGTTCGCCCGCCTGCAGGAATTGTGGCGGGCCGGTTGCGATTTCTTCGGCTCCGAATATGCCATCATGGGCGGCGCCATGTCTTGGGTATCGGAACGCAATCTGGTGTCCGCCATTTCCGAGGCCGGTGGCTTCGGTGTGATCGCCTGCGGGGCCATGGACCCCGGCCTGCTGGATGCCGAAATTGCCGCGACCCAGGAGATGACGGACAAGCCCTTCGGCGTCAATCTCATTACCATGCACCCGCAGCTAATCGAATTGATCGAAACCTGCGCGGCGCGCAAGGTCAGTCACGTTGTCCTGGCCGGGGGCGTGCCGTCCCGCGACCCGATCGCCCGGGTCAGGGATTCCGGCGCCAAGGTATTGTGTTTTGCGCCGACTCTGGGTTTGGGTAAGAAGCTCGTGCGCAGCGGCGCAGACGCCTTGATTATTGAGGGCATGGAGGCGGGCGGTCACACCGGGCCCGTGGCTACCTGCGTGTTGGCCCAGGAAATTCTCCCCCATATCAAGGACGTGCCTATCTTCGTGGCCGGGGGTATTGGCCGCGGCGAGGCAATCGCGCTCTATCTGGAAATGGGGGCGTCGGGCTGCCAGTTGGGCACGCGATTTGTTTGCGCTACTGAATCCATTGCCCACGAAAACTTCAAGAAGGCATTTATTCGCGCTTCGGCCCGGGATGCCGTTCTATCGTCGCAGGTTGACCCGAAGTTCCCGGTCATTCCGGTGCGCGCCCTTGCCAATGACGCCTCCCGCCGTTTCATCGAATACCAGCACGAAGTCATCGGGCGTGTTCAGAGCGGCGAACTGGAGCAAAAAGCAGCGCAGTTGGAAATAGAGCACTTTTGGGCGGGGGCCCTGCGCAAAGCTGTCATCGACGGCGACGTGGATAACGGTTCCCTTATGGCCGGCCAATGCGTCGGTATGGTAACGGCCGAGGAACCAACCAAGGAAATACTACAGAATCTGGTACGCCAGGCTGTCGACGCGCTCGGCGCAAGGGATAGTCTCGAGGGAGGAGAACCCGACCGGTCAGGGACCGCGGGCGGGTGACGACAACGGCAGCCGGGGGGCCCCGGTTTCTCCTAAAACGGCTTCACGCTGTAATGGCCGGTGGTGGCAGTTCGCAGGAACGCCTCGACCAGGTGACCCGGATTATCGCCAACAATATGGTTGCCGAAGTCTGTTCCATTTATGTGGCGCGGGCGGGCGAGTCACTGGAACTTTTCAGCACGGAAGGGCTGAAGCCTGAAGCCGTCCACCAGACCCGGCTGCGGTTTTCCGAGGGCTTGGTGGGCGATATCGCCGCCAACCAGCGTCCGCTCAATCTGTCCGACGCGCAATCCCATCCAAGTTTCGTCTACCGCCCGGAAACCGGAGAGGAGATTTTCCACTCCTTCCTTGGGGTTCCGATCTTGCGCAGCGGGCAGTTGATTGGTGTGCTGTGCGTGCAGAACCGCACCAGCCGCCAATACGAAGAGGAAGAAGCCGAGGTTCTACAGACCGTGGCCATGGTACTGGCGGAAATGATCTCCTCGGGAGAGCTGATCGATCCCAGTGAGCTTCACGAAGCAGCCACGTTCGACGACTTGCCCCATCGCTTTGACGGCATCAGCCTTTCCGACGGCGTTGCCATGGGTCGAGCGGTTCTGCGCGACCCCAGGGTCCGGATCGAGAATCTGGTGGCGGATGACCTGGAAGTCGAAAGAAAACGCCTGGACGCCGCAATTGCCGAATTGAGAAATTCCGTTGATGGCATGTTGTCAAAGTCGGAAATGGCGCCCGGAGCGGAACACCGGGAAATCCTTGAAGCCTACCGCATGTTCGCCAACGATGAGGGTTGGATCCGACGTTTGCACGAAGCGGTCAAGTCCGGCCTGACGGCGGAAGCGGCGACCGACAAGATTCAATCGGAAAACCGCAGCCGCATGGAAAGGGTCGCCGACCCTTACTTGAGGGAACGGCTGCACGATTTTGACGATCTATCCAACCGCCTGCTTCGCCACCTCACGGGCGATGCCGGCGAACAGAGCGCCAATGATCTGCCTGACGACGCGATTCTGGTGGCCC
>CAYOOG010000167.1:0-4452 GCA_964405515.1 uncultured Alphaproteobacteria bacterium
CAAGCATCCCGGCAGTATACGGCTTGTCCGGGGCAATTCCTAATCCCGGGCCTAGCTAAAAAAGAAGGGCGGCACAAGGCCGCCCCTCAATATCTCAGTTGGTCTGTTTTAGACGCTGTAATACATGTCGAATTCGACCGGATGGGGTGTCTGCTCGGTACGGAAGACTTCTTCCCACTTGAGCTCCAGGTAGCCGTCAATAACGTCATCGCTAAAGACATCACCCTTCTTGAGGTAATCGCGGTCGGCGTTCAGGCTATCCAATGCCTCGCGCAAGGATCCGCAAACCGTCGGCACTTCCGCCAATTCTTCCGGCGGCAGGGCATACAGGTCCTTGTCGATTGCGTCGCCCGGATCAATTTTGTTTTCGATGCCGTCAAGGCCGGCCATGAGCATGGCGGAAAACGCCAGATATGGATTGGCCGACGGGTCCGGGAAACGGACTTCAACGCGCTTTCCGTTCGGGCTTGGCGTGAACGGAATGCGGCAGGAGGCCGAGCGGTTGCGTGCCGAATAGGCCAGCAAGACAGGCGCTTCGAAGCCTGGAATCAGGCGCTTATAACTGTTCGTCGTCGGGTTCGTGAAGGCGTTGAGGGACTTGGCGTGCTTCATGATTCCACCGATGTAATGCAGCGCCGTATCGGAAAGATCGGCATAACCATTGCCGGCGAAGGCGGGCTTGCCATCCTTCCAGATCGACTGATGCACGTGCATGCCAGAGCCGTTGTCCTCGTACACGGGCTTGGGCATGAATGTTGCTGTCTTACCAAAGGAGTCGGCAACCATATGCACGACATATTTGTAGAGCTGCATGTTATCGGCCTGCTTTGTCAGGGTTTCGAATAGCATACCCAACTCGTGCTGGCTGGCGCCGACTTCATGGTGATGCTTTTCAACCGTGATGCCCATGTCGGTCAAGGTTGAAAGCATGGCGCTACGCATATCGGAGGTGCCGTCCACCGGCGCCACCGGGAAGTAGCCGCCCTTCTCGCGGGGGCGGTGTCCCAGGTTGCCGCCCTCGTACTGCTTGTTTGAATTGTACGGCCCTTCGACGTCGTCAAAGGAAAAACCGATGTGTTGCTGGGTAACTTCAAAGCGAACATCGTCGAAGGCGAAGAATTCCGCCTCGGGCCCGAAATAGGCGGTGTCGCCAATGCCGGTGAAATTCAAATAGGCTTCGGCCCGTTTCGCCAGGGAGCGAGGGTCGCGGGCATAGGCTTCGCCGGTTGTCGGTTCGGCGATATCGCAAAACAGAACCATCAGCGATTGCTCGGCAAAGGGGTCCATGACGTAGCGGCTGGGGTCCAGCACCAGGGTCATGTCGGATTCGTTGATCATGCGCCAACCGGCAATGGACGAGCCGTCGAACATAACGCCATCGGCGAACATATCCTCATCGACCATGGAGGACGGCATGGTCAGGTGTTGCCACTTACCTCGGGGGTCAGTGAACCTGAGGTCGACGAATTTGACGTCCTGGTCTTTGATAAACTTCAGAACGGTTTTTGCATCAGACATAGTTGGAGTTCCTAATTTTTCGATTGTGAGTGTTGATGTACTATTTGAGAAATGGACCCGGGAAGGCCCTTTGCCCTCAAGAATTTTGTCTTTAGACCGCTTCTTCCCCTGTTTCGCCGGTACGAATGCGAATGGCTTCCTCTACGGGAACAATAAAAATCTTGCCATCTCCAATACGCCCGGTTCGCGCAGCCTGTTGGATCGCCTCGATTGCCCGTTCTACGAGATCATCATCCAAAACGATTTCTATCTTAACCTTAGGGAGAAAGTCGACCACGTATTCGGCACCGCGGTACAACTCCGTGTGGCCCTTCTGTCGGCCGAACCCCTTTGCTTCGGTCACCGTGATGCCCTGAAGCCCCACTTCATGTAACGCGTCTTTAACCTCGTCCAATTTGAACGGTTTGATAATCGCCTCAATTTTTTTCATGATTTCTTCCCTAATCGGCAAGTGCAACGGCACAACGGAGGCCAAAGCCCGGGCAGGCACAATTGCGCTGCCCCGGGCAGAACCCGCGACAGCAGGTACCTAGCAGGACACGTGCCAGTTTGGGCACCGGGGAAAGGGCTGAAATCAAGGTGTTTCGGGCGGGTAGGTTATGTCACGGGCAATGAGCTGCCTAAATATTGGGCAAATTGCTGATATTTTGAGCATACGTTATCCTTGCGTCGCGAAAATCCATCTGACAGGTTAGCCGCCGCCGCCACACGGCCCCTCAATCCTCGGAAATAAAGCCGCCCCATGAAACCGGCAAACAGCATTCTTTCGTCCTATGGCACCACCGTATTCACGGTGATGTCTGCTCTTGCGCAGGAGCATGACGCGATCAACCTGGGGCAGGGCTTTCCGGACAGCGAGGGTCCGGATGATATCCGTGCAGCGGCGGCCCGGGCCGTTGTTGATGGCCCTAATCAGTACCCGCCGATGATGGGCGTACCGGCCCTGCGCCAGGCGGTAGCCGACCACAACAAACGCTTTTACGGCTTGGATATCGATTGGCAGCAAGAAGTCCTTGTCACTTCCGGGGCAACGGAGGCCTTGGCTGCCTGCCTGCTGGGACTACTCAATCCAGGGGACGAAGCCGTACTTTTTGAGCCCCTGTACGACAGTTACCTGCCTATGGTGCGGCTGGCGGGGGCGACCCCGGTACTGGTACCCATGACGCCACCCGGAGAGGGCAATCCGAACTGGTCTCTGCCCAGGGAATCCTTTGCCGCCGCCCTTACCAGCAAAACCAAGCTGATCCTCTTGAATTCGCCGAATAACCCAACCGGCATGGTCTTTGGCGAGGACGACTTGAACTTTATCGCCGGTTGGCTGGATCGAGAGGACGTTTATGCGATCTGCGATGAGGTCTACGAGCACCTGATTTTTGATGGAGCGCCCCATGTGCCGCTGATGCGTCTGCCCGGAATGCGAGAGCGCTGCCTGCGTATTGGTTCCGCCGGCAAGACATTTTCTCTCACCGGCTGGAAGGTGGGGTACGTGACCGGGTGTCCGGACCTGATCGGCAAGGTTGCCAAGGCCCACCAGTTCCTGACCTTCACGACGCCCCCAAACCTTCAGACCGCGGTGGCCGAGGGATTGGCTAAGGAGGACGGCTATTTTGACGGCTTGGCCAAGGGGATGCAGGCCAAACGGGATCTCCTGGCCTCGGGGCTTTGCGACGTCGGGTTCCGTGTTTTTGACAGCCAGGGAACCTATTTCCTCACGACCGAGTTCGCGCCCCTGGGGTTTGAGGGTGACGACGTGGATTTTTGCCGCCACATCACCATGGAAGCGAGGGTGGCGGCGGTGCCTGTCAGCGCCTTTTATTTTGAAAACCCGGCCAAGGGCTACGCGAGGTTTTGTTTTTGCAAGGAAGACAGTGTCCTTGAGGAGGCCGTCGCGCGTCTCGGGCGTCATTTCGGCTCTGGCTTGACCACCCCACGGTAAGTGGTAAACAGGGCCTTCCCACTTGGACCCGGTGGCGGGTGTAGCTCAGTCGGTTAGAGCGCTAGATTGTGGATCTAGAGGTCGGGGGTTCGATTCCCCTCACTCGCCCCATTTCTTTCAATAACTTAAATGAAGTACTCTGTATTTTGTATTTCAATAAGTAGCAAATAGGTAGCACAGGACGTCAACTCGGCTTTCAAGGGCCCTGGGGCCATCTTTCTCCAACAAGGGCCCTCAGCGCGCCTTGCGGCAGCCCTGAGGGCACATCCATAATATGTGGCGAGCTAGGGTTGGGCGATGGGGTGCCCCCTCGGTAGTTCGGGTCCCTTCTGCCTCAGACATCTGAAAAACAAATGGCGGTTTTGCCGCTCGAATTTATGGTCGGTCGATGTCTGCTTTTATGTACAAAGCAGACATGCCCCTTAGAGCCTGCCAGATGTCTGCTTATGACCCAAAGCAGACATCAAGGCCCTGAAAAACCGCCATATTCCCTTGCAAGCGCCGATAGTGCTATTCTCAAGCCAACGCTCGGGGGGGTGAACGCTTGAAAAAGCTATTTGATGAACTGAAGCGGCGGAATGTGTTCCGGGTCGGCATGGTCTACGCCGTTGTCGGCTGGCTGCTTGTTCAAGTTACGTCGATTGCTGTTCCCGCTTTTTCCATGCCGGTATGGGTCAACACGGTCGTTTTCTTTTTTGTTCTGATCGGTTTTCCATTGGCCCTCATAATTGCCAGGGCCTTTGAGCTTACCCCCGACGGGCTGAAGAAATCGGCTGAAGTGGAGGCGGAACATTCCATCCGCGCTCAGACCGGCCAGAAACTGAATTACTTGCTCGCTGGGGCTCTGGTTCTCTCGCTCGGATTTATCGCTTACCAGAATTTTGGCTCAAAGCCCGTCTCCGACCCTGCGCCCTTACAGGTGACCGAGAATAAAAAATCAATTGCCGTCCTGCCTTTCGTGGATATGAGCCCCAATAAGGATCAAGAGTACTTTGGCG
>CAYOOG010000168.1:0-4183 GCA_964405515.1 uncultured Alphaproteobacteria bacterium
CATAGGGACGTCATGGATTTTCAATTATCCGAGCAACAGCGCCTCATTGTCGAGACCATCAGCCGATTTGCCGACAGCGAACTGCGTGACGAGGCGCGGGAGCGCACCGACACGCCGATGACCACGGACAGGTTGCGCGAGCTGCTGCGGTTCATTAGCCGGTTTGGTTTTCTCGGCGCGCGCATCCCCGAAAACGACGGCGGGAGTGGCCTCGATTTTGTCACCACAATGATGATGTACGAGGAACTGTATCGCGTTTTTCCGTCGCTGGCCGGCGCCGCTTTCGTCAACGAGGTCGTTGCCTTTGCCATATACCGCGACGGCACCGCTGCCCAAAAGGATCGTTACCTGCCCGGCCTGATCAGCGGCGATTTGATCGCCTGCCAGGCGGCAACCGAGGCCCACGGCGGCTCGGACGTGCGCGCCTTGCGCATGCGCGTCCGCAAACAAGACGGGCACTATCTCCTGCAGGGCCGCAAGGTGTGGATAACCAATGGGGTTCACGCTGATGTCTGTGTCGCCTTGGTTCGGACCGGAGAAGGAGACGACTCCCCCATAAGCCGCGTATTGGTCGATCGCGAGCCCGATGGATTCAGCGCCCGGGAACTTCCGACCATCGGTTTGCGTGGTCTGTCGACGGCCGAGCTGCTCTTCGATGACATCGAGATACCCACCGATAATCTGCTCGGCAAAGAGGGTGGTGGACTGACCGACACCTTGGTCGATTTCGAGGCCGCGCGGTGCTACGGCGCCGTATGCAGCCTCGGCGTCGCGCGCGCGGCCCTTGAAGATGCCGTCGCCTATGCCGGGGAACGCGAAGTCTTCGGCAAGACGATTTCACGCCATCAACTGGTGCAGGTTCAAATTGCCGACATGGCCACGGAACTCGATTGCGCCCGCCTACTCATTCTGCGCGCCGCCGAGCAAATCGATCGCGGAATTCGTTGCGATTACGAGACATCAATGGCAAAAGTTTTTGCGACAGAAGCCGCCGTCCGCATCACCTCATCCGCTATTCAGGTCCATGGCGCCGTCGGGCTTTGCGCGGAGTACCCGGTTGAGCGCTACTTTAGAGATGCCCGCATGGGAACCGTGCCCGACGGCACGAGCGACATCCAGAGAATGATCATCGCCCGCCATCTCCTCGGCGTATCCGCCTTTTGACAAAGAAAGTAGCTGTAGTGGTCTCAACCTGCCCTGCCCTGCTCTGGCGCCAGCGACGGCCAAATAGCGTTTTAGGCCCGCGACCAGGGCACGACGAAGGGTTCACCTTGGCGCCGGCCCAGTTCCGCCTCCACATGATAGGTCTCGCGGAGATTTTCCGCTGATAGCACCTCTTCCGGCGGGCCTTCGGCCACCGGACGGCCGGCGTCGATAAGCACCAGCCGGTCGCAAAACCGCGCCGCCAGGGTCAAATCGTGAAGCACGACCAGCACCGCCGCGCCGTCCTCGGCGAACTCGGCCAAGAACTCCATGACCTGAAGCTGGTGGTAGGGGTCGAGCGCCGCCACCGGCTCGTCCGCCAGCAGAACCTGCGGCTCGCCGGCCAGGGCCCGGGCAATCATCACCCTCGCCCGCTCGCCGCCGGACAGCGTTGTGACGGAGCGGTCGCGAAGGTGGCTGACATCGGTTCGCGCCATGGCGGCCTCCGTGGCCTCTCGGTCAACCTCGGATATGCGCTCAAAGGCCGAGAGCCTGGGCAATCGGCCCAGCGCCACGATCCGCTCCACGGTCAATGGCCAGTGCACCGCGCCGCCCTGGGCCAGATAGGCCACCTTGGCGGCGAAGTCGCGCCGGGATATCTCTGAGGCCGGTTGGCCGTCCCAAAGAACCTCGCCGCCGTCCACCGGCTGCAACTGCATCATGGCCCGCACCAGCGTCGTCTTGCCAGCACCGTTCGGCCCGATCAGGCCCTGCACGGCGCCGGGCCGGACCGCCGCTCCGACGCCCTCCAAAATGCGTGCACCGTCGATGATGACCGAAACGTTTTTGGCTTCCAGCACCGTCATCTCATGGCCCTCCGCGTCGAGAGCACCAGATAGAGGAAAAACGGTGCGCCGATGAGCGCCGTCAACACACCCAGCTTTAACTCGCGGTCGGGCGAGAGGAATCTCACGGCAATATCGGCGCCCTGAACCAGCACCGCACCGCCGAGGGCGCTGACCAGCAGCAACCGCCCCGGCTGGTAGCCGACAAAAGGCCGCAGCAAATGGGGCACCACCAGGCCGACAAAGCCGATGCTGCCGGTCACCGAAACCGCCGCGCCCACGGACATGGCGGTGGCCAGAATAAGGCGCCAGCGCACGGCCTTGAGGTTGAAACCCAGGGATTCCGCCGTGTCCTCGCCCAGAGTGAGGGCGTCGAGCGCCCTGCCCATGCCGACCAGCAGGCCCAGCCCCAGCAAGACCGGCGGCAGCGCCAGCCAGACGTGGAGCATGCTGCGGTCGGCGAGCGAACCGAGCAGCCAGAAGGCGATTTCCAGCGCCGCGTATGGGTTGGGCGCCATGTTGAGCGCGAGCGCGGTCAAGGCCCCGGCCAGACTGTTCACGGCGACCCCGGCAAGAATGAGCGTGAGCACGCTGGCCTCGCGCCCGGAAAGCACAAAGATCAGAAGCACCGAGAGCAGCGCGCCGGCCATGCCGCCCAGTGGCAGCGCCAGCGGGTAGGCCGTGACAGCGCCAAAATAGAGCACCAGCACGGCACCCAGCGCAGCGCTGGCCGACACCCCGACAACGCCGGGCTCGGCCAGGGGATTGCGCAACAGGCCCTGCAGTGCCGCCCCGGTGACGCCCATGGTGGCGCCCACCAGCAACCCCAAGATCGAACGCGGCAGGCGAATCTCGGCGACAATGCGGCCAAAAGCATTGGGCTCGCCCGAGAGCAGATCGGCGATAACCGCCAGGGACGGCACCCCCGCCGGGCCGCTGGCCATGGACACCGCGAACAGGGCCACGACAACCAGAGCAAGTCCGGCGGCAAGCCAGGCGTAGGGCACGCGCTCGCTCATGGCCTTGGGCCTCGGCCAAGGCGCGCCACTTCTCCGGCCAGCAGTTCAACGGCGTCCGCGGACACCAGACTGCCGCAAATCCAATACCCGGAAGGCACGCGCAGCAGCCGGCTCTCCTTCTCCAGGCGCCGGAACATGGGATGGGCCAGCAGCCCTTGGGCCAACGACATGCCGGGATAGCCTTGCTGGTCGAAAATCACTGCATCCGGGTTGCTGATAAGCACGCGCTCCAGGGTCAGGCTGCCCCACTCCTCGATTCCCAGCTCGGCGGCCAGATTGCGCCAGCCCGCCGCCTCCAGCACATCATTCACCAAGGTTCTGCGGCCAAAGGTCACGCCCTTGGGACCATAGACCACGGCGACCGGCCGCCTGGCTGGATGACGCGCGGCGGCCTCGGCCAGACGCCGGTCCATTACCTCGATCAGGCGCTCACCGCGCGCCGTTTCTCCTAGCACCTCGGCAACCTGCCGAACCACCTGCCGGACATCGTCAAACGACCCGGCAAAGGGCACCAGCACGGGCTCAATCCCCAAAGTCCTGAGCAAGGCCACCTTGAACGACGGGAAGCGCTCCAGGGCCACCACAAGATCAGGCTGGAAGCCGACGATTTCCTCTACCCTGCCGTCGTTCAGGGGAATGCCCTCGGCGGCACTAACCATGGGCGAAAGACCCGGGTTCGCCGCCACGTGCGACACCGAGGCGATATTTTCCCGCTCGGCGATTTGCAGCACCAGCAGATCGACACAAAGGTTGGTGGAAACAATGCGCCGAGGCTTGGCCGCCGCCACTTCGGGCAGGGTGGCCAGCGCGGCCAGTGCGGCGCAAAACAACGCCACCTTCATTGATTTCCTAAGCAACACGCCCCAGGCCTCCCTCGCGTGGCAGACTATAGATCAAGCGGCACCCAGCCGCGCGATTTCGAGCATCTTATCAAGATCGGCGTGAAGCTCCATGGCCTCGGCCAGTTCATCGAGCGCCGCCTCAACGGTCACCTCATAGGCCACGCCATGATCGGGCCGTGCCCGTAATGCCGCAAGAAAGGCGTGGCGAAAGTCATCGGCGGCGAAGAGGCCATGGACATAGCAGCCGGCCACCTTGCCGTCGGTGGAAACCGCACCGTCCGCACGCCCACCAAGATCCAGCATGGGCCGGGCGCAATCAGCCCCCGTAGTTTGG
>CAYOOG010000169.1:0-4173 GCA_964405515.1 uncultured Alphaproteobacteria bacterium
AGCACCTCGCCCCGGCCCTCAAGCTCGACGCGCGCGCCCGAGGGCCCGTCCAGGTAGCGAAGGCGCTTATAGGTGCCCTCCCTGTCCAGTTGATCCAGCCGTTCCTGAAGCCGCCCGAAAAGACGCTCGCTCATGCAGCCTTCGCCTGCAGTTGGGTAAAGTCGAGCACCACCTTACCGCAAGCGCCGCGGTCCATCAGCGCAAATCCGGCGGCGTAGTCGGCGGCGGGCAGGACGTGGGTGATGATGGCGTCCAGGGCCTCCGGGCATTGCAGCATGAAAGCCTCGACCTGGTACCAGGTCTCGTAGAGCCGCCGCCCGGTAATGCCGTGCAGGACCAGGCCCTTCATGATGACGTCCTCGGCCAGATTCAGCGACACCGGCCCGCCGGGCAGGCCAAGAAGCGATATGTCGGCGCCGGGGCGGGCCAGGGCAAAGGCCGACTGCAGCGCCGATTCCTTGCCGCTCATTTCAAGGATGGCATCAAAGCCGCGCCCGACCGTGACATCGAGGGAGCGGGCGTGGGTGTCCGCGTCCCGGCTGTCGAGCACCAGGTCGGCGCCGAGCTTCTGCGCCAGGCCGGCGCGGTACTCGGCCGGTTCGTGCACGACCACGCTCTTGGCCCCCTGGGCCCGGGCGATGGCCACGGAAATCAGCCCAATGGCCCCGGCGCCGGTGATCAGCACGTCGCGCCCGGTGACGCCCGCCGTGGTAACCGCGTGCATGGCGTTGCCCGCCGGGTCGAAAATGGCCGCGTGGTGGTCGGGGATGCGGTCGTCCACGGGCCAGACGTTGCCCGCCGGAACGGTGATGGTCTCGGCGAAGCAGCCCGGCCGGTTGACGCCTATAATGCGGGTCTCGGCGCAAAGGTGGGCGTTGCCCGTGCGGCACTGGTGGCAATGGCCGCAGGTGACGTGGCACTCGGCGGAGACCCGTTGGCCAAGCGCCAAATGCTTGACGCCCGCGCCCAGCGCCACGACCTCGCCCATGAACTCGTGGCCGATGGTCATCGGCGTGCCGACGCGGGAGGACGACCAGGCGTCCCACACATAGATATGATAGTCGGTGCCGCAGATGCCCGCCTTGTGCACGCGAATCTTGACCTCGCCCGGCTTGGGGCCGGGGGAGTCCTCGTGCTCGGCGTGCCAGATGCCGTGCTTGGGCTGGGCTTTGGTGATAGTGAACATGCCGGGTCCGTTTGTGCTGGAATTGGGGCCTAAATTCGATCCCGGGCCTCGCGGTTGTATTTCTACTGGGGCTTTGGCGCGAAATCCTGTATACTGGAATTTACAATATAACGGATTTATTGTTTAATCAAGCGGATTTTCCGCTAAGTTGTAACCGAAATGCGCGATACAGCTCCCGACATCGGCACCGTCATTCACAATCTAAGACGCGAGGCCAATCTCACTCTGGATGAACTGTCCCGGCGCTCGGGCGTCTCCAAAAGCATGCTCTCGCAAATCGAGCGCAATCAGAGCAATCCGACCTTCGCCACGGTTTGGGGGCTGACCCAGGCTTTGGGTGTATCGCTCGAGGACGTGCTCCCGGGCGCCAGCGAAAAACCGGCGGTGGAAGTGATTTCGGAGCATCAGATTCCGGTGATCCGCAGTGCCGACGGAAAATGCCACCTGAAGATTCTCGGGCCCATCGGCATGGCCGGGAAAATGGAGTGGTACGAAGTGCTGGTGGAGGCGGGCGGCGCGCTGATCTCCGAGCCTCACGAGGAGGGCACCATCGAGCACCTGTCCCTGACCGCGGGCAAGTTGGCCGTGGAGTTCGGCGGTCAGGCCCATGAGCTCTCGGCCGGCGAGACCATCCGTTATCCCGCGGACCAGCCCCACGCCATCTACAATCGCGGCGGCAAAGACGCCACGGCGCTTCTGGTGTGTAGTATGGGTGGCGGCTAGGGAATGGGGCTGGTCACGTCCACCACCACCCGCCAGCCATCCCCCCGTTTCTTCCAGATTTTCAAGTAGCCTTCCTCGCGAGGGCTCTCACCGCCGCTGTACGAGACAACGCCATAGGTGTAGCCCAGGTCCCCGGCGCCGGAGACTTCGCCGTCCTCAGCCTGCCAGGAAACGTACTCCCCGGAGGCAAGGTGTTGGGCGGCCTTGCCGCGGCCATCAACGGGAAAGCCGCCGTCGCGAAAGAGCCGAATGTCATCGGCGGAAAATCTCATAAAAGCCTGGCGCCGATCTTTTCTTGCCTCGATAGCGTATTGCCGGTCCGCGCCCATCAGGCCCGCGCGCGCGACCTTGGCGGCGGCGGCACTCAGTGGGGCTTCTGGCGTGGGCTCCGCACCCGGCGTGGCCGTGGGAACTTCGGTCGCCGGTTTCTCGTGACGGCTGCCAGTATCCAGGGCCACGCGCCAGCGCGTTCCATCGTGCCGCCAGACCGAAATGAAATGGCCATAGCCCAGGGGCGGGTCTTCCATTGTGCCTTGGCGATATTCGAAAGGCCCCCATGTGAAACCCATATCGCCGCTGGCGGCGACTTCGGCGTGTGCCGGTCGCCAAGTGAGCAGCCCCGGGGCTTTCTCGTGTTCGGCGTACCAGTCATAGCCGTTGGCCGGGCGGGGCAAAAACAGGATGGCGTCGGTCGCCAGGTTGGCGAGAAAGGCGCTACGCCGTCCATCCGTCTTGGACGCGGCGGCAAAAGCCTTCTCGGCTTCGATAAGCGAGGCGAGGGGGGTTATGTCTTCCTCGGCGGCTCCCTGTTGGGCCAGTATCATCAGGCCCGCAACGGCAAGGCTGAAAAATCGCAGGTGGCCGTGTTTGTCCATGGTTTCGCTCCGTTCCCTCAAATAACCACTGTTGCCATCTGATCCTCGATGAGGCGGATGACGCTGTATCCGGCAAGCATGGATGTCTTGGGGTTGAGGGGCGAGGGCCGGCCTTCCAAGGTGATCTCAAAGCGGCCCGTGGCGCCATGGGCCTCAATGTGGTGGATGTTGCCGTCAACCGTGGGATCGGCGATCAGCCGCGCTTTGGTTTCCTCGAAACCTATGCCGGCAATGGCCACCGTCGCCGCCACGTTGGCGTTCTGAGGATAGGCAAGGGCTGCTTCCCGGGCGCTGCCGGTAAAGAACGTTTGCGGTTCGACAATGGAGTCCAGATCCAGAAGGTCCTGGGCCGCCGTGCCTTTCCAGGCCGCAGGCGGCTTGCGCCCGGTGTAGAGGACCTTGTCGAGCCCGGCGGCGCGGGCGGCTTGGAGGCCGTCGAGCCCTGCCACGGCGCCGGTAGGCAGCAAAAGGCGCCGTCCATTGTTCTTTGCCGCCGCCGTGAGTTGATCAAACAACTGGGCGTCTGCAAGGCAGCCGATGGATACAACGGCCAGATCACGGCCCTGGCTCAAAACAGCTTCGCCGTACTGGCGCACGGCTTGATGCCCGGCGCACTCGACCACAAGGTCCGGGTCGATATCGGCAACGCCCGCCATCTCCGTGATGACCGGCAGGGATTGGGGAACCTCCGCCCGCACCTGAATGGCCTCTTCCGGCAGCACCAGTAACCCGGCCACGGGGCTTTCGCCGCCGCGCGCGTCATAATACGCGGTAACCGTGCGCGCCATGGTCCCGTAACCGATCAGCATAACTTTCATGAAGACTTTTCCCATCAACTCAACCCATTCTAATAACACAGCCGCCGCACCCGGCCCAAGAAGGGCTTGGGCGGTTCCGAGGGCTGAAGTACACTTCCAGGCATGGTGAAAAGTGCTTTGTACGGTCTTTTGGCGCGGGCGCCATGGTCTTCTTGAGCGCTCTCCGGCGGCAGACATTGTCGCTCATGCTGCTGCTTTTCGGCGTTACACTGGTCACGTTTACAGTGTCACATGTCGTTCCCGTTGATCCGGCGGGTCTGTTGACCGGTGACCGGGCCAGCCCCGAGGTCATGGCTCAAACCCGCCGGGAATTGGGCCTCGACCTGCCCCTACACGAACAGTATTTGAACTATTTGGCGGCGCTTGCCCGTGGCGATCTGGGCAGATCAATCGCCTCCGGCCGCCCGGTAGCGGCCGATCTGGCGAGCACCATGCCCGCCACCATGGTGCTTGTCGGCGTTTCGCTTGTCCTGGCGATTATTGTCGGCGTGCCCTTGGGGCTGGCGGCCGGGTTTAAGGAAAAGCATTGGCAGGATCGCGGCGTGAGGTTTCTCGACGCCCTTGGCCCCTC
>CAYOOG010000170.1:0-4162 GCA_964405515.1 uncultured Alphaproteobacteria bacterium
ATTTTAAATGGCGCGCACTTCGCTTAGGCGGTGCGCGCGTGTGCGCCTACGCCACGGACTGGCCCTGCAGGTCTAACCAAAACCGAACTGCCAAATTTTTCGAAAAACCGTTCAGGCTTCCGGCACCTGATCCGGCGCCAGTAAGAGCCGCGTCACACGCCCGCCGTCGCGCACATGGGTGCTAAGAATTTCCTCGACGTCGGCCTCGTTGTCGACGCGGTACCAGACGCCCTCGGGATAGATCACCAGCACCGGCCCAAGTTCACAACGGTCGAGGCACCCCGAGTCGTTAATACGAATGCCGGCCAAGCCCATTTCCTTGGCCGTGTTTTTCATGTGCTTTTGCAGACGCAAGCCACCGCCATCGAAACAGCATCCCCGCTCTAGATCGGCCCTTTTCTTGGTGCAGCAAAAAACATGGCAGCGATAATAGGCCGGCGGATCGCCCGCCCCATCTCCCGCCGGGTCTGTTTTGTCGCCGCTCATGACTTGCCCTTGCCCCCCGGCTTAATGCCGGCGGCGGACCAGAACATGTCCTGAAATTTTTCCATGGCTTCGCCGGACACCGGCGACCAGGCCTTGATCATACTCTCGGCGTCCATGGCCTTAAGTTTTTCCATGAAGGCCTCGCTCATGGCCGCCTGGGCCGCCTCCACGTCGGGCAGTCCGAAAAACGTCCGCGCTTCTTCCGGCGTGCAATCAATATCGATGCTTACTTTCATAACCCCAAACCCTTTGTGCCTATATGTCCTTCATCCTACGGTCACTCTCCGTTTCCAGCCAAACACTGGACGGCGGCGCTCGTGCACCACATACTCCCACGCCGTCGCAGCACGCGGCAATCCCCGTTGCTCATGATCGCTCTTGCATGACACGCAATTTACTCGACCAGGAAACTAGTCCCTACTTGCTTCAGCACAAGGACAATCCCGTGCACTGGCGGCCATGGGGACCGGAAGCGCTCGCCGACGCGGCCGCCGCCGACAAACCCATCTTGCTGTCCATCGGTTACGCCGCCTGTCACTGGTGCCACGTCATGGCCCACGAAAGTTTCGAGGACGACCGCTTGGCGGCGCTCATGAACGAGTTCTTTATCAACATCAAGGTCGACCGCGAAGAACGTCCCGACATCGATGCCATTTATCAAACAGCCTTGGCGCTTTTGGGCAAGCAGGGCGGCTGGCCCCTGACCATGTTCTTGACGCCATCGGGCGAGCCCTTCTGGGGTGGCACCTATTTTCCCGACACCCCGCGTTACGGCCACCCGGGCTTTGGAGATGTGCTCGTGCAAATCCACGAGGTCTATGCCAGCGACAGCGAAACCGTGGAACGCAACCGCCAGGCACTGAGCGAAAGCCTGGCCAAGATCGCCGCGCAATCCCAGAGCGGGGCGCTCACCCCCGAACAGGTTGACGCCATCGCCCTTGAACAGCTCGGCGACATGGATATGGTCCACGGCGGCACCACCGGCGCGCCGAAATTTCCGCGGCCTTTTCTGTTTGATTTTCTTTGGTGCGCGTATCTGCGCGGCGGCGACAATCGATTTGCCGACGCCGTCACCCTTAGTCTCAATCACATTTGCCAGGGCGGGATTTACGATCATCTGGCGGGCGGCTTCGCGCGCTACGCCGTGGACGGCGCCTGGTTGGTGCCGCACTTCGAGAAAATGCTTTACGACAACGCGCTCTTGCTCGACACGCTGTCGCTGGTCTGGCGGCACACGGGTGACCAGTTGTACGAGACGCGACTGCGCGAGACCATCGCCTGGGCGCTCGATGACATGCGCGCGGCAAACGGCGCTTTCGCCGCATCCTACGACGCCGACAGCGAGGGCGAAGAGGGCAAGTTCTGCATTTGGGACCGCGCCGAAATTCTTGAATTGCTGGGCGAGGGGGCGGAAGATTTTTGCCGCGCCTACGGTGTTACCGAGAGCGGTAATTTCGAAGGCCGCAACATTCTAAACCGTCTCGACAATATTTCCCTGGGTGACACGGCAACGGAATCCCGACTGGCCGAACAGCGGGCGGTTCTCTTGGCGGCCCGACGCCAACGCGTCCCCCCGGGTTGGGACGACAAGGTCCTGGCCGATTGGAACGGCTTGATGATCGCCGCCCTGGCCAACGCCGGCGCGGTCTTTCATGAGACCGCCTGGACCACCGCCGCGGCTGAGGCCTACGAGGCAATCGTTCGCGACTTGAGCCAAAGCGACGCGCGTCTCTTGCATTCCTGGCGCGGCGGGCGCGCCGCCCACGACGGCGTGCTCGACGATTACGCCAACATGGCGCGCGCGGCGCTTGTGCTGTTCGAGGTTTTGGGCGGCGACGATTATCTGACCCAGGCCGAGGCTTGGGCGGACGTGTTGGAGGCGCACTTTCTCGATGCCCGGAGCGGCGGCTATTTCTTTACCGCCGACGATGCCGAGGGATTAATCACGCGGACCCGCAGCGCCGCCGACAGCGCTACTCCCGCCGGCAATGGCATACTCGTAAGCGTGCTTGCAAAACTTCACCAACTGACCGGCAAGGCGGTTTACCGGGAACGCGCGGAGAAACTGGTGGCCGCCTTTGCCGGGGCCGCCGGTGGCGCCCAACACTTGACCTCCCACGCCTTCCTCAATGGCTTTCTCGATTTCGCCGATGCGGTTGATGTTGTCATCGTCGGCGCGCGCGGCGAGGACGGAACAAACGAATTGCTGGCCGCCGCGCACCGTGCGCCCTTGGCCGATCGGGCGCTTCTGGTCGTGACGCCGGACCATGATCTCCCCGACGGGCACCCGGCCTTCGGGCGCGGCCAGCAAGACGGCAAGGCCACGGCATACATCTGCCGGGGCCAGACCTGTTCCCTGCCGCTCACCGACGCCGAAGCGCTCTCGGAAGCGCTCGCGCCGGCGGCGGTCTGAAACGGCGGGTCATGGCGCAGCTTTCACTCCATAGTCCGGTGGGCGACCTCACGCTATTCGAGGAAGCGGGGCAGCTTGTCTCCCTCGATTGGGGATGGGTCGTCGACCAGAGCGAGACTACGCTGTTGCTGCGCGCGCGCGATCAGTTGCACGCCTACTTCGACGGCGCCCTCGAAGTATTTGATCTGCAGCTCGCACCCCCCGGCACGGCTTTTCAGCAGCGGGTCTGGCGGGCGCTCATGGAGATTCCCTGGGGCCGCACCCGGACATACGGCGAGCTGGCGGCGGGCTTGCGCTCCAGCGCCCGCGCCGTGGGCGGCGCCTGCGGCCGCAACCCCATCCCCATCATCATTCCCTGCCACCGCGTATTGGCGGCAGGCGGCTCCCTGGGCGGCTACTCGGGCGACGGCGGCCTGGAGACCAAAGCGGCGCTACTGCGGCTGGAGGGCGCGCTTCTTTGAACTGACGTGCAATTGACTCGCCCATCAAATTGTTTCTACCTGGATGACAAGGACACTAGTAGGAGAACCCGACCATGGTCAAAGCCATCCGCTTCACAACAACCGGCGGGCCCGAAGTGCTGGAGTGGCACGACATCGAACTGCCGCCCCCGGGCCCGGGAGAGGTGCGCCTGCGTCACACCGCTGTCGGTCTGAACTTTATTGACACCTATCACCGCGCGGGCTTGTACCCCGTGACCCTGCCCTCGGGGCTGGGCATGGAAGCCGCCGGCATTGTCGAGGCCTTGGGCGAGGGCGTGAACGGGCTGTCGGTGGGCGAGCGCGTGGCTTATGCCTCGTCGCTCGGCGCCTATGCCGAGGCGCGCAATATTGACGCCGCTTCCCTGTGGCCGCTGCCCGAGGCCATCGACGACCCAACGGCGGCCTCAATCATGGTCAAGGGCCTGACGGCGCATTATCTGCTGCGGCAAATCCACCGGGTCAAGCCGGGCGATACCATACTGGTTCATGCCGCCGCCGGGGGCGTCGGCCAAATCGCCTGCCAGTGGGCGAACCACTTGGGGGCGACGGTCATCGGCACGGCGGGCGGACCGGAAAAGGTGGCCGTCGCCCGGGCCAACGGCTGTCACCATGTCATCGACTACAACGCCGATGACTTTGTCGCGGGGGTGCGCGAGATCACCAACGGCGGCGGTGTATGCGTGGTCTACGATTCCGTGGGCAAGGATACGTTCTTCAAGTCCATCGACTGTCTGGCGCCCCTCGGTACCATGGTCACCTACGGCAACGCCTCGGGCCCGGC
>CAYOOG010000171.1:0-4146 GCA_964405515.1 uncultured Alphaproteobacteria bacterium
CGTTCGGCGACGGAATCGTTATCGCGGACATCAACGTTGGCATACTGTTCCTATTGGGAATTTCATCCCTTGGCGTCTATGGCATCATCATGGGCGGGTGGGCGAGCAATTCCAAGTACGCCTTCTTTGGCGCGCTCAGGTCCGCGGCTCAAATGGTTTCCTACGAAGTATCGATGGGCTTCGTTATCGTCACCGTATTGCTCTGCGTCGGGTCTTTGAATCTGTCCGATATTGTGCGCGCCCAAGAGCGGATTTGGTTTGCCGTACCATTGCTGCCGATGTTCGTGATTTTCTTTGTCTCGGCGCTTGCCGAAACAAATCGCCCGCCCTTCGACCTTCCGGAAGCGGAATCAGAAATCGTTGCCGGATACCAGATCGAATACTCCTCGATGGCTTTTGCGCTTTTCATGCTGGGAGAATACGGAAATATCTTGTTGATGAGCGCGTCGACCTCGGTTCTCTTTCTTGGCGGTTGGTTGCCTCCGTTTGATGTAGCACCGTTTAATTGGCTGCCGGGCCCGGTATGGTTCCTTGGCAAGATCGCCTTCCTGTTTTTCGTCTTTTCCTGGGTAAAAGCCACGGTGCCGCGCTACCGCTACGACCAACTGATGCGCCTTGGCTGGAAGGTATTCCTTCCCGCATCCCTGTTCTGGGTTGTGCTGACCGCGGCAGTGCTGATCTATTTTGATTGGGTGCCCAATGCTTGACCGTACTGCACGTACATGGGTTTTGGGCGAGTTCCTGCGCGCCATGCTGCTGACTTTGCGGTATTTCTTCCGCAAGAAGGACACGATCAACTATCCATACGAAAAAAGTACGTTGAGCCCGCGCTTCCGGGGTGAGCACGCGCTGCGCCGTTATCCCAATGGTGAAGAACGCTGCATCGCCTGTAAGCTGTGTGAAGCGGCTTGTCCGGCTTTGGCCATCACGATTGAGGCCGAGCCCCGCGCCGACGGCAGCCGCCACACCACCCGCTATGACATCGATATGTGCAAGTGCATTTACTGCGGCCTCTGCCAGGAAGCCTGCCCCGTTGATGCCATCGTCGAGGGCCCGAACTTCCAGTTTGCCACGGAGACGCGGGAGGAGCTGATCTATGATAAGGGCCGTTTGCTTGCCAATGGCGACCGTTGGGAACGTGAAATTGCCCACAATATCGAAGCCGACGCGCCGTATCGTTAAGAGAAGGAATGGAGACGTGAGAACACTAGCCAACACTATGGAAGGAGCGCGGACATGATCGTCGAAGCGCTGGTCTTCTACATGCTTGGCAGCCTGGCGGTAATCGCGGGTTTCATGGTCATTGCCTCGCGCAATCCCGTGCACTCGGTTCTCTTCCTGATCATGGCGTTTTTCAATGCCGCCGGCTTGTTCGTGCTGATGGGCGCGGAATTCCTCGCCATGATCCTGATCATTGTTTACGTGGGCGCGGTCGCGGTTCTGTTCCTCTTCGTGGTCATGATGTTGGACATCAACTATGTGAAAATCCGCCAGGGGTTCTTGCAGTATCTGCCCATAGGGGCGGTGATTGGCCTGGTCCTGTTTGTCGAACTCATGATGATTCTGGGCACGATCTATCTTGTGCCGGCAGAGGCCATGGCGCCAGCCGCCGCCGCGGCGCCGGAGATAGCCAAGGTGGATAACGTCAGGGCGCTCGGCCGATTGCTTTATACCGAATACGTTTACCTGTTCCAGGGTGCCGGGATGGTCTTGCTGGTTGCCATGATCGGGGCGATCGTGCTGACCCATCGTGCTCGCCCGGGCGTGCGCCGGCAAAAAATTGCCGCGCAGGTCCGCCGGCGGCGGGAAGAAGGCGTCGAGTTGCACGATATGCCATCGGGCAAGGGGGTATAGGATCGTGGAAATCGGTTTGACACATTATCTAACCGTGGCGGCGGCGCTCTTTACCCTGGGGATTCTCGGCATTTTCCTCAACCGCAAGAATGTCATCATCATATTGATGTCCATTGAGTTGATGCTGCTGGCCGTCAACATCAATCTGGTGGCTTTCTCGACGCACCTTGGGGACATGGTGGGGCAGGTTTTTGCCATGTTTGTGCTAACCGTGGCCGCCGCCGAAGCGGCGATCGGCCTTGCCATCCTTGTTGTTTTCTTCCGCAACCGTGGCTCTATCGCGGTTGAGGACATTCATCTCATGAAGGGCTAGGCGCGCATGTACGAACTTATCGTATTCCTGCCCTTGGCCGCCTGTCTCTTGGCCGGGCTATTCGGGGATTGGCTGCGCGACCTCGGTTCGCAGTTGGTCACCTGCGTGGCGGTGATTATTTCGGCCCTGCTGTCCATGCTTGCTTTATGGGATGTGGGTTTCAATCACAATCCGGCGCACGTGGAACTGTTCACCTGGATTTCTTCCGGTGGACTTGAGGTTTCCTGGGCTTTTCAGATCGATACCCTGACCGCCGTCATGCTGGTCGTGGTCACCGGCGTTTCCGCCCTGGTTCACGTCTATTCCATCGGTTACATGCACGGTGACGGCTCGGTCCCGCGCTTCCAAGCCTATTTGTCGCTGTTTACCTTCGCTATGTTGCTCTTGGTGACGGCGGACAATTTCCTTCAGCTTTACTGCGGTTGGGAAGGGGTAGGGCTGGCGTCGTATCTCCTGATAGGATTCTGGTACGACCGGCCATCCGCCAACGCGGCGGCCATGAAGGCCTTTATCGTCAATCGCGTGGGTGATTTCGGCTTTGCCTTGGGCATTGCCGCCATATTCTTCGTCTTCGGCACTGTGGAGTACGAAGCCGTATTTGCGGCGGCGCCGGAAGTCGCCGGGACGGATTTCGAATTCCTGGGTCAGACTTATGACAAGCTGACTGTCATTTGCCTGTTGCTGTTCCTCGGCGCCATGGGCAAATCCGCCCAGATCGGCCTACACACATGGTTGCCGGATGCCATGGAGGGCCCGACACCCGTCTCCGCCCTGATCCACGCCGCGACCATGGTCACCGCGGGTGTATTCATGGTGGCGCGTTGTTCGCCGTTGTTTGAGTTGGCGCCCACGGCCTTGACGACCGTGACATTGGTCGGCGCGTCAACAGCTTTTATGGCCGCCACCATCGGGTTGGTGCAGAACGACATCAAGCGCGTCGTCGCCTATTCCACGTGTAGCCAATTGGGCTACATGTTCTTTGCCTGTGGTGTTGGGGCTTATGGCGCCGCCATGTTCCACTTGTTCACCCATGCCTTCTTCAAGGCGCTGTTGTTCCTCGGTTCGGGCTCGGTGATTCACGCCATGCACCACGAGCAGGACATGCGCAAGATGGGCGGCCTGTTCACGATGATTCCTCTGACTTATGTGCTGATGTGGATTGGCTCGCTCTCGCTCGCGGGGGTTCCACCGTTCGCCGGGTATTTCTCCAAGGACTTGATTATTGAGGCTGCCTACGCCGTTCATACGGGGCCCGGGCAGTTCGCCTTTGTGCTCGGCGTTGCCGCTGCCTTCATGACGGCATTCTATTCTTGGCGGCTCCTGTTCATGACCTTCCATGGCAAGTCCCGCTGTGGCGAAGAAGTCTTGAAACATGCCCACGAGGCTCCGAGGTCAATGTCCATTCCCAATATCATTTTGGCGATCGGCGCGGTCTTCGCCGGCATGATTTTCGTGAGTTATTTCGTCGGCGACAACCGTGCGGAATTCTGGAACGGCGCCCTTGCCGTTGCCGCAAACGACCCCATTGAGGCGGCCCATCATGTGCCCGTATACATCAAGTGGCTGCCTTTGGTGTTGGCTTTTAGCGGCATTGCACTTGCCTGGTTATTCTACGTCAAACGCCCGAGCATTCCCGCGCACCTGGCGGGCATTCACCGCGAGGCCTATCAGTTCCTCCTGAACAAATGGTATTTCGACGAACTTTACGATTTCCTGTTTGTGCGTGGTGCCAAGTTCCTCGGCTATCAGCTTTGGCAAAAGGGCGACGGCAAGACCATTGACGGCTTCGGCCCCGACGGAATTGCGGCAACGGTGCTTAACGTCACGCGGCGCGTGGTCCGCCTTCAAACGGGGTACGTTTACCATTACGCCTTCGCCATGCTGATTGGCGTGGCGGCGCTGGTCACGTGGTTCGTGGCCGGCGGCGGGGGAGGGGCCCACTGATGTCCGATTGGCCCATCCTTTCGGTCGTGACCTTC
>CAYOOG010000172.1:0-4075 GCA_964405515.1 uncultured Alphaproteobacteria bacterium
CTGTGCATCGTTGTCACAGTCATATGGTGGATTTAATGAGTCTGGACCCTAGTCAAACAGCGCATCGACGTCGTCTTGTCCGGCTTCGGTTGACCCGCCATCGGATGATCCGCCGTCGGATGACCCATCATCTGTTGACTCGCTGCTATCTGAGTCATCCTCTTGAGGCGCGGCCGAGCATGTCATTTCCACTGCGGCCTCAGCTTCGGCTTCGTTCAGAGAAGCATCGCCGTTGGCTGAGGCACCGTTGGTGAACATCGCATCGACATCCGTTTGTTCGACGCCTTCGCCCTCCAATTGCGGGCCCTGCAACAAGGCTTTTTCCGAATCTACCGCTTCTTCCGGCTCGTCCTTGCGGTACTGCTCCATATCCCAGTTGTCTTTGATGTTGGCAAGGCGCTCCTCAATGAAGGTCAAGGTCTTGACGACCTTGGTCACGCGTTGCCCGGTAATATCCTGAAAGGAGCAGGCCTCGAATATTTTCATGCAAGCGTCGTTAACCATCTGGTCGGTTTCCGCGCTGCCTGAGTGATCCGCCGACATTATCTCCTCGGCCGAATTCATGATCGTCTCGGTGGCCTCTTCCGTCGATTTGACGATGGCCTCCAGCTCCATGCCGGCGCGCGGAATGTGTTCCGACTTCATGTCGTCGTGTCGCAGCCGGGCAATTTCACCGCGGGTTTCGGAAATCAGCTCCGACAGCACGCGGACCTCGGCATACAGGGATTCGTCAATCGACCGGATAAAGGTTCGCATGGTGCGGATGAGGACTTCGGTAACCGAAGCTACATCCGCCAACGCGATCTCATCTGAATCCGTCCCCCTCAGGTGATCAACGAGAGCCGCGACTTTATGTCCGAGCTCTCCGGATTCCATCAGAAGTCTCCGAGAACGGCTACCAGCTTTGACTTCAACGTCGCGGCATTGAACGGTTTCACGATGTAATTGTTGACGCCCGCCTGCTTGGCGGCCACGACGTTATCGGTCTTGGATTCGGCGGTTACCATGATAAAGGGCGTGCCCTTTATCTTGTCGTCGGCGCGGACTTCCTTGAGAAGCTCAAAACCCGTCATAGGCTCCATGTTCCAGTCGGAAATGACCAGCCCATAGTCCTTCTCTTTCATCTTGCCCAGCGCTTCAGTACCGTCTGCCGCTTCATCAACATTTTCGAAGCCGAGCTGTTTTAGAAGATTGCGAATGATGCGGAGCATCGTCTTGTAGTCGTCGACGATCAGCACATCCATCGAGGTATCGACAGCCATCTTAACCCACTCCTTCGTCTCTTCAGCGCCAGCCAATATCGGGCGCCGCCGCCCGAACGGCGAATGGCACTGGTTTGAACTGGTTAACTTTGACTTGGGAAGATAAAGATTAGGTTAAGTCCCTGGATTTAGACCGTTCTCATGAGTATGGGCGTTTTCCCGGGTAACCTGTCCCGGTAATTGGCCCCCGGGGTTGCTTGATTATGGCCTGCGGGCGGGCATAATCGGCGCCCGGCCCACCGCCTCTAGGAATATCCATGCGCTTGCTCCGCCAGTACGTCAATGCCCCCAAGGACTGCCGCCGTGCGGTCGTCGCCATCGGAAATTTTGACGGCGTGCATCTGGGGCACCGTGCGGTTCTGGCCGAGGCCCGGCGGATCGCCGGGGACTTGGGGGCGCCCTTGGCTGTCATGGCCTTCGAGCCCCATCCGCGCCGATTATTTCAACCCGAGGCGCCGCCCTTCCGGCTTACGCTTCTGCGGGCCAAGCAGCATGAATTGGCGGCCCAGGGGGTGGATGTTCTGATGGCCCTGGAATTCGACAGGGCCATGGCCGACATGGCCGCCGGGGATTTTATCGCGGATGTTCTTGTCCAGGCCCTGGAGGCCCGCCACGTCATCGTCGGCGAGGATTTTCGCTTCGGCAAGGACCGCACCGGTGATGCGGCATTCTTGGCCGCGGAGGCCGGGAAACAGGGGTTTGGATTTACCGCCATCGCGCCGGTTGGCGATTCGGGCCTCCCGGACGGATCGGATGGGGAGGTCTACTCGTCGAGCCGGGTCCGCCAGGCCTTGCGTGACGGCAAGCCCGCCGCCGCCGCCGCCATGCTTGGCCACTGGTGGATTGTCGAGGGCATCGTCGAGCGCGGCGACGAGCGGGGCCGTCAAATCGGCTTCCCCACGGCCAATCTGGCGATGGGCGACTATATCCGTCCCAGATTCGGTGTTTATGTCGTTCGGGTGGGGCTGGAGGATGACCAGGGCGAGATCGAACGCACCCTGGAGGGCGTCGCCAATATGGGCCGCCGCCCGACCATCGGAGACGACAAGGTGCTGCTCGAGGTCCATCTTTTTGATTTTGACGAGGAAATCTATGGCCGCGGGCTTCGTGTCTCCATGGTGGATTTTATCCGCGACGAGCAGAAATTTGATGGTCTGGAGGCCCTGAAGCTTCAGATCGCCGATGACGCCGAGAACGCCCGCCGCATTCTCGGTGACCCGGCTAAACGCGCCGATCTCTTCGAGAACCCCTGAATCCGCCGTCTCGACAGCCCCTGGGGGGGCTGATATAAAGCCGCCATGGTCAGGTCAATTGTTGCCATAGCGGCTGTCAGCGGCCGAATTACTTAGCCAGCCCTCCGATTTGGGGCGGGCCCGCGGAACTATTGTCTCCGCAACTCCACAATTTCGCTGAAATTCCGAACCCGACTGGTAAGCCGCCATGACCGCCGATTACAAAGATACGCTGTTTCTCCCCAGCACCGATTTTCCCATGAAGGCCGCGCTGCCCAAGCGTGAGCCGGGAATGCTCGAGCGCTGGCAAGGCCTTGATATGTACAAGCGCCTGCGCGAAACCGCGGCCGGCCGCGAGAAATTCATCCTTCACGACGGCCCGCCCTACGCCAACGGTCATCTGCATATCGGCACGGCGCTCAATAAGATCCTGAAGGATGTGATCACTCGTTCGCGCCAGATGACCGGTTACGATTCCAATTACGTTCCCGGTTGGGACTGCCACGGTCTGCCCATCGAGTGGCAGGTCGAGGAATCCTACCGCAAGAAGGGCAAGAGCAAGGACGAGGTGCCGGTCACGCAGATTCGCAGTGACTGCCGCGCCTTCGCCGAGAAATGGCTGGACATTCAGCGCCAGGAATTCGAGCGGCTAGGCCTTTTTGGCGACTGGCGTGATCCCTACACCACCATGGCCTTCCCGAGCGAGGCCCGGATCGTCGAGGAATTGCTGAAATTCCTCATGAAAGGGAGCCTCTACAAGGGCGCCAAACCGGTTATGTGGTCGGTGGTGGAAAAGACCGCCCTGGCCGAGGCCGAGGTGGAATACCAGGATCACACCTCGACAACCATAGACGTGCGCTTCCCGGTAACCAGCAGCAATGTGGAGGCCCTCGACGGCGCTTCCATCGTCATCTGGACCACAACGCCCTGGACCATTCCCGGCAATCGGGCTGTCTGTTTCGGCCCGAACATGGACTATCGCGTCATCGAAGTACGCGCCGTGGCCGAGGACAGCCTGGCGCGCGTAGGCGAAAAGCTGGTTGTGTCGGCGGGGCTGCTCGAGGAAATGTGCGAGCGCGCCGGTATCACGGAACACGCGGAAATCGCGCGTCTCAAGGGCAAGGAATTCGATGGCACGGTCTGCGCCCATCCCTGGCGAGGTCAGGGATATGATTTCGACGTACCCCTGCTGCCGGGCAGCCACGTATCGGACGAGACGGGTACGGGCTTTGTGCATACCGCCCCCGGTCACGGCGCCGAGGACTACGAGATTGGCCTGGAGTTTGACTTACCGTCGCCCGAAACGGTGGGCGGCGGCGGTATCTTTGTGGATTCCGTGCCCCTGCTCGCCGGCTGTCACGTCTTCAAGGCCGACCCCAAGGTGGTCGAGCATTTGGAAGAGGCCGGGGCGCTGCTGGTGAGTGGCAAGGTCAGCCACAGCTATCCCCATTCCTGGCGTTCCAAGGCCCCGCTGATCTTTCGCAACACGCCGCAATGGTTCATCAGCATGGAGCGCACTGGCCTCCGAAAAACGGCGCTGGAAGCCGTCGACAAGGTGCGCTGGGTGCCCTCCGTTTCCAA
>CAYOOG010000173.1:0-4030 GCA_964405515.1 uncultured Alphaproteobacteria bacterium
ATCTCCCAACTATCCTGATGCTAGGGCGGAAATTGGGCGCTTCATTCCTATCGGTCTATTTGGGGAGCATTATCGGGGTGTCTGTGATTTCCGGCCTGGCCCTTGATTTCTTTCTTATACAACTGGGCTTCGAACTCTTGCCGAACTTGGGCGGTTACGAATCCGAAATCATAACGTGGCTTGAGTGGGGCGCTGCCCTGATCCTCGGCGCACTTGTCGCGTGGCGTCTGACGCGATC
Source organism: uncultured Alphaproteobacteria bacterium (assembly GCA_964405515.1). Classification (GTDB taxonomy): domain Bacteria; phylum Pseudomonadota; class Alphaproteobacteria; order JAPYRI01; family JAPYRI01; genus CAYOOG01. The sequence continues at coordinate 239 of CAYOOG010000173.1, forward strand.
AAGAAATTTGCGCGACGACCTACCATTGGAACCCCAACCTTAAGAGGGCCCGTCGTTCGCTGACTTCGCCTTGTACCGTTATGTTGCTCTTTGGATCCACAAAGAAGTGGCTTACCCCCCATGCCAAGACGGCGCCGGACGCAACATCCCGAACGTGGTGGGCATCTGCTTCGACGCGACTATAAGCCACGTAGGATGCGATTGCGTAGGCGGGTAGACCGTAGCGCCAGCCGTAACGATGGTCCAGGTAAGCAGCGGAAGAAAACGACCGTGAGGTATGGCCTGACGGAAAGGAATCATTATCCCGGCCATCCGGCCTTTCCGAATCAATTAGCTTCTTGAGGCCGTAGGTAGCGCCTAATGTCGTACCAAATGATAGTCCAAGCTGAACCAGGCCTTCTTGGTCATCTTGGCTCAACGTGACCCCTGCAGCCAGCAAAGGTAGAGCCCACGACAAGATGTCTCCCGCATCCTCTGTCGTACCCCCGGCATGGGCGGGAGATATCAAGATGCTGATAAACAAGATTATGATGGGTGTCAGGCGTGGTGCGGCGCGGCTTCTGGATCGTATCCGGCACATATGATCCCCTTGAAATACTGATCGAAGGGCGCTCGCCCAAAGGGAGGAACCGGAACATGTATTACACTAAATTGCAACTATCGGCCGGACTTGGTTGGCTAGTGGGACCAGCGCTTATCTGTCCGTTCTACGAAATGCTGGTGCCGGGAGACGTAACTATGCTGGGGATTGATTGTGGAGCGTGGTCGTTGCCACCACCCGCCAGCGCGGCGGTAAGCCCCGCGCCCAAAATAAAGACGATAATCTGCCCAAGAATGATCATTCGAATCATGACACGCTCCCAACTGCAGCCGGGGCGAAAACGCCCACTAACCGATACTGTCGATAAGGTTAACATCTAAGTGTTACCAAAGGGTTAGGCGCGTTAGTTTTGGTTAACCGCATCTTTGTCGCAGTCGACCGCCTGGCCATGATCCGTCGTAAAGCTGTCATCTCCCGCCCTGTAATAAATGATTTGCGTCACCATTCTACCTGGCGAAAATGCCCGAAATATCGGGCAGCCCTCAAACGTTTCCTTCAGGGGGATCATGTAGAAATCCGGCGAAATTCGGATGGCATTGGCAGGCAAATTAGTAACAGGCGGCTCGGCATCGCTGCGCGTACAGGCAACGGCAAAAAAAGCGCCCGCCACGGCAACCAGAAGAAGCCGCGGAGAGGGCCAGCTCATTCCAGAAAGCCAATCAGAAGTTTGCGGATAATTTGAGGCCGATACCGTAGTTAGGTTTGGCGTTTTTGTCGTGTCCTGGCTGGATTTGGACCATGGCGTAGGAGGCGGCGCTAAGGATCGGCGTGAGGCGGCGCTGGTAGGCCACTTGGAGGTCAACCTGGCGGCCGTCCGGGGTCAGGCCGATGTTACGGGTCTCGCGGCGTACGTTACCTTCAAGGTCGTGGCCCACTGGCAGGTCCAGGTTGGCGTCGCCGGAGGTAACGCGAAGCGGCTGCCCGGCCATCAGCCCAAGACTGTCATCCCCGGTAAAGATACTGCTGCCCACCATGCTCAGGGCAAAGGCGTTGGAGCGTACCGGGCGCCAGTCCGAGAACAGACTGCCCTGGGCCATGCTCAGGTGCGATATGGCCGCCGTGTAGCTGGCCCCCAGGGTCCAACCGTGCCATGCCGGGAACTGCGTCGAAAGACTGTAGAACTCGCTTGAGGTCTGACGGCCAACCGCGAATATGCCCGCCGAGCGGCTGTTCAGGAATGAGCCTTCCTCGCTCAGCAGGCCAACACCCAGGCTGGCCGTGATGCCACCGGCAAAGCGCAGGTCCAGATTGCTCTGGAACAGGCTGCCGCGGCCAAGGCCAACCTCCCGGTCGTCGACAAAGCCACGTACCTTGCGGCCCGCAGCGTCCTCGTGAGAGGCGCCCTCAAACAAGCCCACCGAGACCCGGGCCAGACTGCCAAGGCGGCGGCTCAGCGCCGCGCCGCGGCCTCGGCCAATCAGCTGAAAATGCGGCGCCTGAAGGCGCTCAAGACCCCACAGGGGCGAGGCGCTTGCGGCGGCAAACTGCTCACCAGCGGCCACGTTAAAGCCCAGGCGAAGCGAGGTGTGGCGGTCCAGGCGGCCATCCAGCAACAGGGCCTGGGTATCCGCGCGGCCAACCTCATGGGGCTCGGCAAACAGACGACGCGACAGCTCACGGTCCTCGTAACGGTCGTCAAAGGAGCGTCCCACACTAAGCGACAGGCGGTCACTGCCGGAGAAATCCACCCAGGTTCGCCGCGGCGTGCCCAGCAAGGCGTCAAGACCAAGGGAAATAGACGTGTGCCCAACCCGGTCACCCAGACCAATGGTGTAGGAACGGTCATAGTCATCCAGGATAATCATCGAGTTCAGAAACCCAGAACCCGACAAAGCAGGCCCAAACGCCGGACCGAAACTAAGTCCCGTCCCCGAAACATCTTGGCGCGCCCCTGAAACCTGCGTCGTCAACGGCACACCAGCCGCCCCAATCGGCGCAATCGCTCGGCCAATGTCAATCAATCCCCAGCCAAATACACCATCAACACCAGGTGCACCCAGGTCGAGTGCCGTCGTGAACAGTATGTCAACGACATCCGTAGCCGATATACTGGGAAACAAATCAAATAGAAGCGCAGCCGCACCTGATACATGAGGCGCTGCAAACGACGTACCACTGACCGTCGCCGACCCACCCCCCACGGCCGTAGTCAAAATGTTCGCGCCTGGGGCAACGACGTAGAAATCTCGGACCACTCCGGCGCGATTGCTGAATGACGAAAGTCCGTTGGATTGATTTGTTGCGCCGACGGCGATCATGCGGCCATTGGCCAGGGGATCACTGGCAAGAAACGCCGGAAAAAGCGGGTTGCTTCCAGCCTCGTTTCCCGCCGCGACGACAATAATGACTCCCCGATTTGTGGCGTTCTGAATTGCCTGCTCTAGCCCGGGGGTTGACCCATTATCCCCGGCTACACTTAAATTGATAACCCGAGCGCCATTATCGACGGCGTAGTTAATAGCCGCGGCTATGTCGCCGTCACTGAAGGTATCTTCGACGTCGCTTGCTTTGATTGCCAAGAGACGAGCATCAAAAGCAACACCGTGAGTATCTGCACCATTGCGGGTCGCACCAATAACGCCGGCAACGTTTGTGCCATGGCCGTCTTGATCGTCGACCCTTTCAGGAATTAGACTAATGATATCGACACTACTGGTTTGAATGCGGTCTCTAAGCTCCGGATGATCGAGATCTATCCCCGTATCAATGACCGCTATAATAATGCCCTGACCTGTGGCGCCAGCCTCGTACGCGGGAATGGCGTTTATGGTTCCCAGTCCGTAATTAGCCTGAAACTCGGTGGTATCGAAATCGGGTGGTGGTGCGGAAGGCCCACCAGGTGTGCCTGGCCCTCCGCCGCCGGAGTCGTCGTCCTTTAAGCTACTGCCTCGTGTGCATCCCAAGGTCAGGCTGGTGAGAGTGATCAACCCCACACTCATGATCAAACGGACAAATTTCTTCCGGCGTTTCATTTGTTCTTTCCCGACGCCACGGCACCAAATCCGGCCAACCTCACCAAGAGGCGTGTCGAAGGACCATAGTATGGGTGAGACCGGTGGCTGAGAAGCCCCGATAAGGCAATTTGGTGGGTTTTGCCGTGTCTTATCCAATTGATTTTCATTGCAAACGGCGGTTTTCGGCCAGCTTGGCCTTCTGATCTTGCCATGCTATGTCATTGCGATCCCCCTTTT
>CAYOOG010000174.1:0-4003 GCA_964405515.1 uncultured Alphaproteobacteria bacterium
CAACACGTTGTGCTCAATTTTCTCCTTCTTGAGCATGTCCGACAGATATTCGGAACGTTCAATGCTCACCGTGCCCACGAGCGCCGGCTGACCCCGCTCGCGGCAGTCCCTGATGAGGCCCAGGATGGCGCCGTCTTTTTCGTCCAGGGTGCGGTAAACCTCGTCGTCCTGATCCAGCCTCACGCAAGCAACGTTGGTGGGCATTTCGAGGACGTCCAGTTTGTAGATTGAAATGAATTCATCCGCCTCGGTGGCCGCCGTACCGGTCATGCCCGCAAGCTTCGGGTACAGCCGGAAATAGTTCTGAAAGGTGATCGAGGCGAGGGTCTGATTTTCGTTCTCGATCAACGCGCCTTCCTTGGCCTCCAGGGCCTGGTGCAGGCCGTCCGAATAGCGCCGGCCCTCCATCATGCGCCCGGTGAATTCGTCGATGATAATGACCTTGTCGTCCTTGACGATGTAATCCTTGTCCCTGTCAAAAAGCTTGTGCGCCTTCAGGGCCTGATTGATGTGATGGACAATTGAAACGTTTTCGATGTCGTAAAGCGTTTCACCGACCAATTGATCGATTTCACGCAGCAGATTCTCCATGCGCTCGGTACCCTTTTCGGTGAAGGAAACCGAGCGGCTCTTTTCATCCTTCTCCCAGTCATCCTCGTCCAACTTCGGAATCAGCTTGTCGGCGAGGGTATAAAGCTCCGACTTGTCTTCGGTCGGGCCGGAGATAATGAGCGGCGTTCGCGCCTCGTCAATGAGAATGCTGTCGACTTCGTCAACGATGGCGTAGTTGAAAGGCCGATGGGCCATTTGGTCCAACTGGAACTTCATATTGTCACGCAAATAGTCGAAGCCGAGTTCGTTGTTGGTGCCGTAAGTAACGTCGGCCCCGTAGGCCTCGCGCCGCTCGTCGTCGTCAAGGCCGTGAACGATGCAGCCCACTTTGAGGCCGAGGAATTCATAAATCTGCCCCATCCAGGCGGCATCGCGCTGGGCCAGATAGTCATTGACGGTGACAACGTGCACGCCCTTGCCTTCAAGGGCGTTCAGGTAGACGGCCAAGGTGGCGACCAGGGTCTTGCCCTCGCCGGTCTTCATTTCGGCGATCTTGCCTTCGTGCAGCACGATGCCGCCCATGAGCTGCACGTCGAAGTGCCGCTGCCCGAGCGTGCGTTTGGCCGCCTCGCGCACGGTGGCAAAGGCCTCCACCAGCAAGTCGTCGAGAGCCTCGCCGTCTTGCTTCCGCTTGCGGAAGTCGTCGGTACGCCCGCGCAACTCCTCGTCCGAGAGAGCCTCCAGATCCGGCTCCAGGGCGTTGATGGCCTCGACCCGGGGCTCCAGCTTGCGTACGGCCCGTTCGTTGGCCGAGCCGAAGACCCGCTTGGCGAGAGCGCCGAAGCTTATCATGAAGAACTCCTCGGGTGGGCGGCCAGCAGGGCCTGGGGGGCAGTGATAAGCATTACGAAACCGGCAAAATAGAAGCGCCACGCGCTCCTCGGACGCCCGCAGCCAGCCTGAGACATAAGGTTCCCGGGCCATCGTGTCAACTTTGGCCCGGAGCGGCGGGATTCGGACCATTATCCCGCCAGCCGCCCTTGAGGCTGGACAAGGGCGGCGTGTATCATTAAGGCGGTTCCGCTCTTTCGTTTCTCAAGGTGATTTTCGTGGCAAAACGGTCTCCTCTTGCGCCCAAGCGCTTTCCGGCGCTGCCTAAGGTTCCCGGTGTGGAACTGGCGGCGGTGGCCGCCGGCGTACGCCAGAAGGGCCGCGATGACGTGATGCTGGCGGTGCTGGCCAAGGGCACCACCGTGGCCGGAACCTTGACCCGGTCCAAGACCGCCGCCGCGCCGGTCACCTGGTGCCAAAAGGCGCTGGCCAATGGCCGGGCCAGGGCGCTGTTGGTCAACTCGGGCAACGCCAACGCCTTTAACGGTGCGGCGGGAGAAGCTGCGGTGCGGCATAGCGCCAAGGCCACGGCGGCCCTGCTGGGCTGCCCGCAGAGGGACGTGTTCCTGGCCTCAACCGGGGTTATCGGCGAGCCGCTTCCCGCCAAGCGCATAACGGCCAAACTGGGCGCGCTGGCGCGGGGGCTTGGGCCGAAGAATTGGCGGGCCGCGGCGGACGCCATTCGCACCACGGACACCTTCCCGAAAGGCGCCACGCGCAGCGCGCGGATCGACGGGCAAGATGTGGTGATCAACGGCATTGCCAAGGGCTCCGGCATGATCGCCCCCGACATGGCGACCATGCTGGCTTTCATCTTTACCGATGCCAAGCTGCCGGCGGATGTTCTGCAGGCAATGCTCACGCCCGCCGTTGCAGATTCCTTTAACTGCATTACCGTGGATTCCGATACCTCGACCAGCGACACCGTTCTGGCCTTCGCCACGGGTGCTGGCGCCCAAGAAAAGGGAGCCCATGACAAGGTGGTCAGCGCCCGCGATCCCCGGCTCAAGGACTTCCGCGCGCAACTGAATGATCTGTGCCTCGATCTGGCCCAGCAGATTGTGCGCGACGGCGAAGGCGCCTCAAAATTCGTTTCGGTCACGGTAAGTGGCGCGGCGTCGGCGGGTGCGGCAAAGAGGATCGCGCTTTCCATCGCCAACTCGCCTTTGGTCAAGACCGCCATTGCCGGCGAGGATGCCAACTGGGGCCGCATCGTCATGGCCGTGGGCAAAGCTGGAGAGCGCGCCGACCGGGACAAGCTCGCGATCAGGATCGGCGGCGTCGAGGTGGCGGCCAAGGGCGCCCGGCACCCGAGGTATCGGGAATCGAAAGTCGCCGCCCATATGAAGGGCGCGGAAATCCATATTGAGGTCGACGTGGGCGTGGGCCGGGGCAAGGCCCGCGTCTGGACCTGCGACCTGGGCCACGGCTATGTCAGTATCAATGCCGACTACCGCACCTGACGGCCCGCCGCTGCAATCGGGACGACTGGTGTTACGGCCGTTCCGGCTGGATGAGGCCGGGCAATTGAGCCATCTGGCGGGGGTGGCCGAAATTGCTAAGCAGACCCTCAACATTCCTTATCCCTTTCCACCCGGCAGGGCGGAGAAATGGATAAAGTCCACCCACGAGGATATGGCGGCGGATCTGGGCCTGTCGCTGGCGCTCACGCGGCGCGGCGAGGACAGCCTGGTGGGCGCCGCCGGGGTGACGCGGGATCAGGGCAACGCGCAAAGCGCCGAACTGGGCTATTGGGTGGCGCGCACCTTTTGGGGCGAGGGCTACGCCACCGAGGCCGTGACCCGGCTGCTGGACCATGGCAAGGATGCACTCGGGCTGACTCGCATTTGGGCCTGTGCCTTTGCCGAGAACGGCGCGTCCTTAAGGGTGCTGGAAAAGCTCGGCATGACGGCGACCGGCACGCGGGCGGAAAACTGCCCCCAGCGCGGCGGCATGCGCGACATTGCCTACTATGAAATGGGATTGGACTAACGCATGACGGCCGGTGAACTGGAGACTGTACTGGTCGTGGCCGTGGCCCTGGTGGACGCGGACGGGCGCGTGCTTGTCGCCAAACGCCCGGAGGGCAAGAGCATGGCGGGCTTGTGGGAATTTCCCGGCGGCAAGGTGCGCGCGGGCGAGTTGCCCGAGGCGGCGCTGATCCGCGAGCTGCGCGAGGAACTGACCATCGACGTCAGCGAATCCTGCCTGGCGCCCTTCACCTTCGCCTCGCACGCCTACGACGACTTTCATCTCTTGATGCCGCTATATATCTGCCGCATCTGGGAGGGCACGGCAACGGCGGCGGAAGGCCAGGAACTGGCCTGGGTGCGCCCCAAGGCTTTGCGTGACTACGACATGCCCCCGGCGGATGTTCCGCTGGTGGCCATGCTCAGGGATTTCTTGTGAACGTGGCCGGACTGCAATACTTGCCCGCCACACTTTGGCCGCTTTTCATGATCATTGTTCGGACATGAGATTGGTTGAGCCCATGAAATCGTTTTGTGCCGCTGCGTTAGTCAGTTTGCTCGCCTTCGCCTCCAATGCGGCCGAGACAAGC
>CAYOOG010000175.1:0-3982 GCA_964405515.1 uncultured Alphaproteobacteria bacterium
ATGGGACAAGCGCGAGTTCAAGAACCTGGATGACACGGTGGAACTGGGCACGCGCAACATCAAGGTGGCGCTGCGCCGCCTGCGCAAGTTCGCCCGCGAGGGCGCCGAGGAGGAGCTCGACCTGGACGACACCATCCACTCGACCGCCCACAACGGCGGCTATCTGGACATCAAGATGATTCCGGAGCGCCACAACACGGTGAAGGTGCTGCTATTCCTGGACGCCGGCGGCTCCATGGACGCCTATATCCGCGCCTGCGAGGAACTGTTTTCCGCCGCCAGCAGCGAGTTCAAGCACCTGGAATACTATTACTTCCACAATTGCCTCTATGAGGCCGTGTGGAAGAACAACCTGCGCCGCCATTCGGAAAAGACCCCGACCTGGGAGGTCATGCACACCTACCCGGCGGACTACAAGCTGATCTTTGTCGGCGACGCCACCATGAGCCCTTACGAGATCAGCTACCCCGGCGGCAGCGTCGAGCATTGGAACGAGGAGTCCGGCGAGGCCTGGATGCGGCGGATACTGGACATCTACAGCAAAGCCGCCTGGCTTAATCCGGTACCGGAACGGTATTGGCGCAATACCCCCTCCATCGCCATGATGCGCCAGCTTGTGGGCAACCGCATGTACCCGCTGACCCTTGACGGCCTCGACCGCGCCATGCGGGAGTTGAGCAAGTAGGGCCAAATAACAATCAATTGATTTTGGTTGCCGGGATAATGCTCTAACCTGCGGCAAGTCCAACGACGCGGAAGCACCATGGTTGACATCAAAACACTGCCGGAAAGCCTGCAAGGGGCCTTGACGGGTCTGGAATGCCCGACCTTCGAGGCCAAGCCCTGGGTCCGGGGCGGGGCGCTGGCCGAGCGCCGGGTGGCCATGGTCTCGTCCGCCGGGCTTAACCTTCATGGCGATGATCTGTTTGCCATGGGCGACGGCAGTTACCGCGCCATTCCCCACGGCGCAGAGCCCAACGAGATTCTCATGAGCCACATCTCGGTCAATTTCGACCGCACGGCATTCCAGCAGGATTTGAACACTGTCCTGCCGCGCGACCGCCTGGACGAACTGGCCGGGGACGGCGTCATCGGCTCGGTCGCCTCGACGCACTATTCGTTCATGGGGGCGACCGACCCGGCGGAAATGGAAGCGGGCACCCGCGAGCTCGCCGGTATTCTCAAGACGGACGCCGTCGACACCGTCCTATTGGTGCCTGTCTGACCTTTCTGCACGCGCGCCGTGAGCGCTCTTGGACATTTTCTGGAAGATGAGGGGCTAGCGACGACGATCGTCAGTCTGGTGCGCCTTCATTCTGAAAATATCGCGCCGCCGCGCAGCCTTTGGGTGGAATACGAATTCGGACGCCCGTTCGGCCCGCCCAACGATTCCATCACCCAGCGCCGCGTTCTGGAAGCCGCCCTGGCCCTGCTTGAATCGGACGACGGCCCCTCGGTGATCGCTGATTTTGATTCCGATGATGACGGCACCACGCCCGACGGCGCCTGGCGGAACCCGGTCGAGTTACCGGCGCCCGATGGCGACTTTGCCGATGCCGATGGGGCCCGGGAAAGCTTGCTGGCGGAAATTTCCCTTTTGGCGCCCCAATACGCCGCCGCCGTGGAACAGCGCGGGCGCACATCGGTGGGGCTCAGCGGTCTCAATCTTGATGACATGGCGGCCCATCTAACTTCATTTCTCGGCGGCGAAGGCGCGGCGGCCCCCAGAGCCGACATGTCGAAGGCCCTGTTGATGCGCTTTGCCGCCGATGACTTGAAGGCCTATTACATGGAGGCCGCCGCCGTCGGGCCGGGGCGGCCGTCGTCAGCCCAGCTTAACGACTGGTTCTGGCGGGGAACCGTGGCCGGCCGGATCATGATTGCGCTTCGCGCCGCCGCCGCAAAAAGCGAGGACAAGGGCTTCAATACCGTGGGCAGCTGGTTCCTGGTGCCCAATGTCTGGGTTGATAAGCTGGGACTTTAGAAAATTCCGTTGGCTTCTTGCAGGTCGCGGATAAAGCGGATGACCAGCGCGGTATCCTCCTCAGTCACCTTGGGCTGGGGCGGCATGTCGCCGAAAGGCCAATGGTGCTGGCGCACGCCAAACTTCACCGCCCGCTCGAAGGAAATATCGCCGTGGTGGCTGGTCTCATAAATCTTGTGGATCAGCGGCGGGCCCTTGGCCGTGCCGACGGCATTGACGCCGTGGCAGACCGCGCAATGCTCGTAAAAGACTTTCTCTCCCTTCGCCGCTTGTGCCGACAACCGGGGCAGAACAACCTCGACCTTTTCTGCGGATTTGATCTCGGCCGGCATCTCGGCCGTTGACGGTTGCGAGCGGTAGACAAATAGCCCCAAACCCAAGACGAGAACAATGACAAAGGCGGGAACCCAGGTTCCGGATTTCATGATTGCGCTTCCGTCTAGTCCAGGGTGAACTCGACCGGACTGTCGGCGATGGTCATAACCTTCAGGGGCTCGTCGCGCGGGCCGGGCATGCCGGGAACACCCGTGGGCATGCCGGGCAAGGAAATTCCCCTGATGTCCGGGCTTTCTTCAAGCAGCGCGTAGACGTAGTCCAGCGGCACATGCCCCTCGACCACATAGCCGTCGATTATCGTCGTATGGCACGAAGCGGAATGCTCGTGAATGCCGTACTTCTGCTTGATGGGCGACATGTCTTCGTGATCCACGGCCTCGACGGAAATGCCGTTCTCGCGCAAATGCTTGATGTAGCCGTTGCAGCAGCCGCAGTAAGGCGACTTATGCACCGTGGCCGACAAATCCCCGGCCTCGCCCATCGGTACGGCAAAAAACAGCATTGCGGCGATGCAGGTCCAGAACCCAAATTTCATCTCGGCGGTCTCCCTCAGGCGCGAATCTCAGGCTGACTTTAGCGTTGATGGGCCAAGGGCGCCAGTCGGCAGTAACCGCCTCTGCTTAAGGGGTAAAGCGGATCTATGTTTTCCTAATTGCAGGATTTGTGGTTGGTGAATAAGCTCCTTGCCAAGCCTGGAGACAAGATTCCTCCGCCGCTGCGTGACAATATGGGGAGATACAGGATGGCTGATAGCGACAAGGTGTTTGAGGGCTCGATGCCTGAGCTTTACGACACCTATCTGGTGCCGTTGATATTCGAGGCCTACGCAAGTGACCTTGCCGATCGCGTTATTGCTCATCAACCGAAGTCAGTTCTCGAAATAGCGGCGGGCAGCGGTGTTGTAACGCGCGCCTTGGCCTCGCTCTTGGCAACCGACGCGCACTATACAGTGACCGATCTCAACCAGCCGATGCTCGATCATGCGGCGAACATGCAGGGGCAGGACGATCGCATTACATGGCGCCAGGCCGATGCGCTAAGTCTGCCCTTCGATGACGCTTCATTCGATACGGTTGTCTGTCAATTCGGCGTCATGTTCTTTCCGGACAGGATCGCGGGATATGCCGAGGCGTCCAGGGTCCTTAAGCCGGGCGGCGACTTCCTCTTCAACGTCTGGGATCGTCTTGAGGCCAATGAATTTCCATATATGGTGGAAACGGCGGCAGCCGAATTGTTTCCAGATGATCCGCCGCTATTCTTGAGCCGAACGCCCTACGGCTATTACGATCTGGAAATTGTTCGGGATGAATTGGGCAAGGCCGGATTTTCCCAGGTCTCGATTACAACCCTGGACGAGACGAGCACCGCACCTTCCGCGCGTGACGCCGCCGTCGCCTTTTGCGAGGGAACGCCGCTACGAAACGAGATCGAAGCCCGGGACGCAAGTCTGCTTGGCCAAGTGACCGAGGGTGCGACAAAGGCTATCGCGGCGCGCTTTGGCGACGGCAAGGTCAGCGGAAGAATTCGCGCACACATCCTAGCGGCAACCTGTTGAGAGATTGCATGTTCAAGCCGATCGTCGCCACCGTCCTGTATGTGTTCCTAAGCCTAGGGTCCAGACTCATTAAATCCACCATATGACTGTGACAACGATGCACAGGG
>CAYOOG010000176.1:0-3929 GCA_964405515.1 uncultured Alphaproteobacteria bacterium
GGCGGATCCCAGAACATAGGATTCGATGCCGTCACGGATACGCCTTAGCTGATCCACCGTCGTGCGGTATTCAACACCGATCTTCCAATAAATACGGCGGTGGGTCATGGCGCTAAAATTCGTTACCGCGTTGTCGGAAAGCTTGGAATTCGGAACATAGACCGGCGCTTTATCGAAACGCCGCACCATGGTCGAACGAAATCCGATGGTTTCGACAGTGCCTTCAACAACGCCGTCAACGCGAATCCAGTCGCCGGTATTAAAGCGCTTCTCGGCAATTACCAGAATGCCAGCGATCAAATTCTTGAACATGTCTTGGGCACCAAGCGCCACGGCAACACCGAATAGCCCAAGCCCGGCAATGATGGGGCCAACCTGAATACCCCAAACTTCGAGGATTGTGGCACCGCCGATGAGTGCGACCGCGATCTTTATGGCCTTGACCAGCCATTGCATCATGGCCGGCGTAAAGACTTTCTCCAAACGGGTGAACAGGAAGCTCAATGGCTCCACGGCCCGGTAAAGCCCCCAGAAAATATTGTAGGCGATCAACGACCGCACCAGGTTGTCACCGATTTCGTCAAATGTGCCGGACGGGTCGACGTACTCCAGGGCAAAGAACGCCCCCATGACGATCGGAATAAAACGAACGGGATCCTCGATGGCGGCGAAAATCTGGTCATCATGGGCCGTTTCAGTATTTGCGGTCCAGCGCTTGAGCGTGGCCAACACGAACTTGGTGAAGAGCCGCCGCAACAGCATAAAGGCGGCAAGAATCGCGAGCCCCGCGATCACCTTGCCGATATCGATTCCCATGACGCCGTTTTGCCAGACATCTACGACCAGCAGCCAAAAGGATTTAAGCCCTTGAATTGGATCGTCCATTGCCGTCCCCGGTTTTCGTCAAGCAGCTCACTCTGTCGCCGGGCAACCTTATCCCCATGCGCCTTGGTGACATAGCAGCGCACCAAGCACCGGGTCAACGTCGTCGGCTACATTCCGCGCCGCCCATGGCCACAAATTATTCCAGCCAATTATTTGATCTTACTCGCTTTTTGCTTAGAGAGCCATGGCACGATTATGGTTATGAATGGTCCCGAGGTTGACACCGAAGCCAGGGGGTTCGCATACTCCCGGCCTCAGTTCACATACTATTTGCGCCACTAGCCAACAAGCAAAGCACCCCTACAAGGGCGCAATGCAATCACAACGGAGAAGTGGAAAATGGAATTGGTCATCATTATCGCGGGCGTTCTGATCCTTGGATATATTTGGTATGTCTCTCTTATTTCCCGCCGCAACAAGGCGCTGGAAGCGCTGTCGACAATCGACGTGCAACTACGCAAACGGCACGACCTCATTCCTAACATCGTCAAGCTGGCGCAAAAATTCATGACTCACGAGCGCGGCCTGTTCGAGGAAATTACAAAGCTACGTTCTCAAGCCGGCGCCCAATACAAGTCCGATGATCCCGGCCAAGTGCAAAGCCACCTGGACATCGAAAGTAAATTGCAGGTGGCGCTCGGTAAGCTCATGGTGCAAGTCGAAAATTATCCCGACCTGAAGTCCAATCAGAATATGTTGGAGGCGCAGCAGACTTTCACCGAGGTCGAGGGACATATCGCGGCGGCGCGGCGTTTCTACAACGCCTCGGTGAACTCGCTCAATAATTCGGTGCAGATTTTCCCGGGCAATATTATCGCCGGAATGGCCAAAGTGGCGGCGATGCCGTTCTTCGAAATCGACGACGAAGCCGTAAGGCAGCCGGTCGATGTCAACGAAATAATGGATTAGCCCGATGACACCGTCGGGCTTCGACGAAACCCGGCCCCACCTGAAAGATTTTACTTCTTTCTACGACAGCGAGATTGCCGGTTGGCTGTCCGAGCAGGAAGGCCGACGCCGTGAGGCCGTGCGGCGAATGTGGCTGATCTTGCTGTCGGCAACGCCCCCTTGTGTGGGTCTGGTCATGTTTGGCTTGGGATTCTTCACGGCACGGCCGCCGGAAGGCTGGGAGGACTTCTTCATTTTCGGCGGCAGTGCTCTCGCGGTTGGCGCCTTTGCCCTGGCCCTGAAGGACGTGCGCGCCGTGAAGGCCGACGTCAAGGGATTCCTGCTCCCCAAGATCTGCGCCTTCATGGAATTGAGCTACAGCGCATCACCTGAAGGTTTTCCGCTCGATGACTTTCGAGGGCTGTCGCTGGTACCCAGATGGGACCGCCGCACGATTGAGGACGCCATTAGCGGCAGCCGCGAAGACGCTCAGTTCAACTTGGTGGAAGCGCATCTGGAACAGAAGCGCCGGAGCAAGAACAGAACCTATTATGTCGCCGTATTTCGCGGCATTCTGATGCTATGTGATTTTCCGAAACGGTTTTCGGGCACTACGGTCGTAACACAAGACGCCGGCCTCCTCGGCAATTGGCTGAAGGGGTTTAGTTTTGAAGGCGAGCATGTACGCCTTGAAGACCCCCGTTTCGAGAAGGTCTTCGAGGTCTTCTCGGATGATCAGGTTGAAGCCCGGTATCTGTTGTCTCCCACGTTCATGGAGCGCGTTATTGATTTATCGACTCTAATGGGAAATTCCCCGGTGCAGCTTGCATTCAGCCAGAGCCGGCTGATGATTTCGGTTAAGACAGGAGAGAACTGGTTCGAAGGTGGCTCTATGTTTCGGCCCCTTGCCGATAAGTCACGCATTGTGACGATCCTCGATCAGATTTCCGCGGTCCACGGCATTATTGGGGCATTGAATGTGGGTTTGAAAACGCGTATTTGAGGCTCTGAGCGCTGCAGCATGGGGCGTTACCATGCCCGGCCGAAATAGCCTTCACCACCAAGGAGTAACTCAATATGACCAAGTCATTGGAGGGCCAGGGAGTCGTTGTCACAGCTGCGGGCGCGGGCATCGGTCGAGCCACCGCCGAACGGTTCCTTGCGCAAAAGGCCAAGGTTTTCATTTGCGATGTTTCGGAACAGGCCCTGGGCGAGACCCTTGAAGCCAACGCCGGACTGGCCGGCTGCATCGCCGATGTGGGCGACCCTCAATCCGTGGAGGCTTTTTTTTCCGAAGCCCTGTCGACCATGGGAAGGCTCGACGTGCTGGTCAATAACGCCGGCATCGGCGGGCCAAGGGCCGCGCTGGAAGATATCAGCTATGAGGACTGGGACAGATGCGTCTCGGTCAATCTGAACGGCATGTTCTATTGCATCAAGCAGGCGGCCCCAATAATGAAAAAGCAGAAGAGCGGCTGCATCGTCAATATCTCGACCGGGTCGGTCAAGGTCGGGCTGCCTTACCGTGCGCCCTACGTGGCCTCCAAAGCAGGCGTAGAAGGTTTAAGCTACAACGTGGCCCGCGAGCTTGGGCCCTACAACATTCGCTGCAATGCCATCGCGCCGGGCGCTATCGACAACCCACGGGGAAGGGGTCTGGTTGAGCGCATGGCTGAATCCAAAGGTCAATCCGTCGAGGAAACCGAGGCGGATCTGCTGAGTTACATATCCATGCGCACCTGGATAGACCCCACGGAGATCGGCGATACAGCGGTCTTCTTGGCCTCCCATGAGGCCCGCCACATCACCGGACAATTGATTGGCGTTTGCGGCAATATCGAGTGGGAAGAGTAATTCGGCCACAAATTTGACCAGTTCGGGCCGGTGAGGCCGTCGCGCGCTAAGCGCCCAAACCCATAGCCCTGCTTGCATTCCGGTGATATCGCGTTTCATCATCGCTTTAGGGGGCAAAATAGCTATAATCCCGCTTCCCAGGTTACTGCCGGTCAGAATCGGCGAAGATATTGAGCTACCCGGCAGTTAGGAGACCTAACGAGTGAATGATCAAGACCGTTTTGAGCAGGAAGTTTTTCACCTTGTCCTGATCAAACCCTCTCATTACGACGATGATGGCTACGTCATCCAATGGTGGCGAT
>CAYOOG010000177.1:0-1364 GCA_964405515.1 uncultured Alphaproteobacteria bacterium
GTGGTGGTACGGCGCATAGAAGAAGATCAGCGCTCCGCCGGCGGCATCATCATTCCAGACACAGCCCAGGAAAAGCCCAGTCAGGGTGAAATCCTTGCCGTTGGCCCCGGTAATTATGACGACAACGGCGATATCGTGGCCCTCGACGTCAAAATCGGCGACCGCGTGCTATTTGGAAAATGGGGCGGCACGGAGATCAAGTTCGGCAATGAGGATCTGCTGATCATGAAGGAAACGGACATCATGGGCGTCATCGAGGAAGGCAAGGCCAAGCCCGCGAAATCCAAGAAGAAGCCCAAGAAGAAAAAGTAGCCTTCCAAGACAACACCCGGATAATTTGAAAAGGATCGCCAACCATGGCTGGAAAAGACGTTAAACACGCGGCGGATGCCCGCGAGAGATTACTCAAAGGGGTCGACATCCTGGCCGACACGGTCAAGGTAACCTTGGGCCCCAAGGGCCGCAACGTCGTGCTCGACAAGTCCTTCGGCGCGCCCCGCATTACCAAGGACGGCGTCACCGTCGCCAAGGACATCGAACTCAAGGACAAGTTCGAGAACATGGGCGCGCAAATGGTCAAGCAGGTGGCCTCAAAAACCAGCGACGAAGCCGGTGATGGCACCACGACCGCGACGCTCCTGACTCAAGCCATTGTGCGCGAGGGCTCCAAAGCCGTCGCCGCGGGCATGAACCCCATGGATCTGAAGCGCGGCATTGATCTGGCGGTTTCCGCCGTTGTTAAGGATGTGCAGAAACGCGCCAAGAAGATCGTCACCAACAAGGAAATCGCCCAGGTCGGAACCATTTCGGCCAACGGCGACGCGGAAGTGGGTAACTTTCTCGCCCGCGCCTTCGAGACCGTAGGCAACGAGGGTGTGATCACCGTTGAGGAGGCCAAGAGCCTGGATACCGAGTTGGACGTGGTTGAGGGCATGCAATTCGACCGCGGCTATCTGTCGCCCTATTTCGTCACCAACGCCGAGAAGATGCTAGTGGAAATGGAAAATCCCTTCATTCTTTTGCACGAGACCAAGCTGTCCAACCTTCAGGCCATGCTTCCGGTGCTGGAAGCCGTTGTGCAATCAAGCCGCAGCCTGTTGATCATTGCCGAGGACGTCGAAGGCGAGGCGCTCGCCACCCTGGTGGTGAATCGCCTGCGTGGCGGGCTCAAGGTGGCGGCGGTTAAGGCGCCGGGCTTCGGCGACCGCCGCAAGGCCATGCTTGAGGATCTCGCCATTCTGACCGGTGGCCAGGTGATTTCCGAGGATTTGGGTATCAAGCTTGAGAACGTGACCCTGGACATGCTGGGCAGCGCCAAGCGCGTCTCCATCACCAAGGAAAACACCACTATCGTCGAAGGCAGC
>CAYOOG010000177.1:1374-3929 GCA_964405515.1 uncultured Alphaproteobacteria bacterium
GGCTGGCATCACGGCCCGCTGCAATCAGATCCGCGCCCAGGTCGAGGAAACCTCCTCCGACTACGACAAGGAAAAGCTGCAGGAACGCCTGGCCAAGTTGGCCGGTGGTGTGGCCGTTCTCCGTGTTGGCGGGGCCAGCGAGATCGAGGTCAAGGAACGCAAGGACCGGGTCGAGGACGCCATGTGCGCGACCCGCGCCGCCGTCGAAGAAGGCGTGGTGCCGGGTGGTGGCGTCGCGCTGCTATACGCGTCGCGGGCGCTCTCTAAGATCAAGGGCGCAAATGCAGACCAAGAGGCTGGTATCGCCATTATCCGCCGCGCCTTGCAAGCCCCGGTGCGGCAAATCGCCGATAACGCCGGCGTCGACGGCGCCGTGGTGGCCGGCAAGCTCATGGAATCCAAGGACCCCAAGATGGGGTTCGACGCTCAGAAAGAGCAGTACCGCGATATGATCAAGGCCGGAATCATCGACCCCACCAAGGTCGTTCGCACGGCCTTGGAAGACGCCGCCTCCGTGGCGGGTCTGATGATCACCACCGAAGCCATGGTGGCGGAAAAGCCGGAGGATAAACCGGCCATGCCCGCCATGCCCGATATGGGCGGCATGGGTGGCATGGGCGGCATGATGTAGCCTCGGCCAAGCCTACATACAAATCAAAGGAGCCGTGGTTTTTCACGGCTCCTTTTTTTTTACCCCGGCAGGCGATCGAGGCGCAGCCGGTGGCGGTGGTCCGACAGCCTCAGCGCCCCGGCAAACACCGCGGCAAAGGCGCCAAGACAAGTCCCGCCGGCGATCAGGAACATGATCAGAATCTGGTATTTGACCGCCTCGCCCGGCGCCACTCCCGCCAAAATCTGCCCGGTCATCATGCCGGGCAACGAGACCACGCCGGCCGCCGCCATGGCGTTGACGATGGGCATCAGGGCGGTCACCAGGGCGTCGCGCACGGGGCCTCCGAGCGCCTCCAGGCGGCTGGCCCCGAGCATGAGCCGGGCCTCGATGGCCGCCTTGTCGCGCACCGCCGCCGTGGTCAGGGTGTTCAGCCCCAAGGCGATGCCGGTCATGGTGTTTCCCAGCACCATGCCCAAGAGCGGCAGGGCATAGCGCGGGTCGTACCAGGGATCGGGTCTGATCTGCGTGGTCAAGCCGAAGACCGTGACCACAAAGGCCGCCAGCAGCATGGCCGTGGTGCCGATACCGTAGCCCCACCAGGCATGGAAGCGGCGCTGTTGGCGCGCCACGACCTCGCGTCCGGCGAACAGCACCATGAACAGCGCCGCCACGGCGGTCCAAAGAGGCGAGACCAGATCGAAAAGGATCTTCAGCACCAGACCGACCAAGGCCAGTTGCACCGCCATGCGCAAGGACGCGACGACGATTCTTGAGGCGACCCCCAACTGAAAGGCCAGCGAAAGCGCCGCCGCCAACAGTATCAGGGAGGCGGCCACGGCGAGGTCCCCATAGGACAGGGAAATATAGCTGGTCTCCATCGTGTTCACGGGCGGCCCTCCACCTGCACAGCGGACGCCCTACCGGCATCAAAGGCGAGCTGGCGCCCGCCCAACCGCCGCGCCTGCTCGGGCGTGTGAGTGGCCAGTACCAGGGCAAGCCCCGAGGCCATGCGGGCCTTGAGCAATTCTTCCACCGCCGCTGTCGCCGCTCCATCCAGGGCCGATGTGGGTTCATCCAGGAGCAGCACCTGGGGGGCGAGTTCCAGGGCCCGGGCAAGAGCGAGACGCTGACGCTCGCCCGTGGAAAGCCGCGCCACCGGCCAGCCAGCGGCGTCGGGCAGGCCGAGCGCCCCGGTGATATCGCCGAGCCCGTCCCAATCCTTGAAATGCGCGCCCACGGTTTCGGCCCACCAGCCGGACTCGGTCGCCACGTAAGTGACCCGGCGGCGCCAGTCGGTTGCGGCCATGGCCTCGCGCGACTTGCCGTTGAGGGATACCCGTCCCTGGCTGGGATCGAGGTCGGCCAGGGCCCGCAGGAACAAGGTCTTGCCCGAGCCCGAAGGCCCGGTCACGGCGAGACACCGGCCGGACGCCAGTTCCAGATCCACGGGGCCCAGTCCGGGCCGGCTCAATCCCTCGACGCGCAGCAAGTTGCCTCTCCCCAGTTAGAGTGGCGGGATGCGACCATGTTAGAGCAAAACTCGATTGTTTGAACCACCGCCTCCCGCTCTTCCCTTCCCATCACCTTACCGTGAGGCATGGGCGTATGCCGTTGCCATCGTAGCCACGGGCGCGATAAACAGGATTCATGGATACCGCCACCCGGACCGAGGCCTTCAAGTTCGCCGACCCGAAGCTGACCGCCGACGGCCAGCCCAGGGCCCAAGTATCGTTCACGGCGCTACAGACCTTGTGGTTTAACTCCGGCACCCTGTGCAACCTGGCATGCAAGGGCTGTTATATCGATTCCAGCCCCGGGAACGACCAGCTCGCCTACCTCAGTCCAGGCGACGTCAGCGGTTATCTTAATGAAATTGAGTCTCTCGGTTGGCCGGTGCGGGAGATCGGCTTTACCGGCGGCGAGCCCTTCATGAACCCGGACA
>CAYOOG010000178.1:0-3912 GCA_964405515.1 uncultured Alphaproteobacteria bacterium
TAGAGACTTTGGGCCGCATTTTTCCATAAATCGAATGCTCACTTTCGATAGCGTGAAATCCAGGCTTGAGCGAGAACAGCCGCTCAGTTTTCTCGAATTCAATTACATGGTTCTACAGGCCTACGACTTCTTGGAATTATCACGCACGCACAATTGCTTGTTGCAGATGGGCGGCTCGGACCAGTGGGGAAACATCGTCAACGGCGTCGAGCTTGGCCGTCGTGTCGATAGCCGCACGCTTTATGGTCTCTCCGTTCCGCTGATCACCACCGCGGACGGGGCGAAAATGGGCAAGACAGCGGCAGGTGCCGTTTGGCTCAATGCCGATATGCTGTCGCCTTACGACTTCTGGCAATTCTGGCGCAACACCTCAGACGATGATGTGGGAAAATTCTTGCGCCTGTTCACGGAACTGCCTTTGGATGAAATCGCGCGCCTCGAAAAACTTTCCGGTCAGGAAATCAACGAGGCCAAGATTATTTTGGCAAATCAAACCACGACCCTTTGCCACGGGGCGGATGCCGCCGCTGATGCCGCCAAGACCGCGGCGGATACATTCCATGAGGGCGGTGCCGGTGAAGGATTGCCTACCATCGAAATTCCCCTTGCCGACCTGAAAGCGGGAATTCCTGCTGTTGTTCTCTTGGTTCAGGCCGGGCTGGCGGCATCGAAGGGAGAAGCGAAGCGCCTCATTAAAGGCAATGGTGCGCGCCTGAACGGTGAGACCATTGCTGGCGAAGATCAGAAAATAACAACATCAGATATTGGCGACGACGGCGTTATCAAACTGTCGGCGGGCAAGAAACGGCATGCCCTAATCAAGCCGCAAGACTAAGACGCTATATTGAACTACGAGCCCGAGTTGTCGGGGGCCGGCGCAGGATTGGAATTTGCCTGGGGCCGCGCGGCGATTTCCGGTTCCGGTACGAATTCCGGTTCCGGCGCGTCCTGGGGCTCGCTTCCGTCCGGCAGACCAATTATTTCTTCCTGTTGCGGCAACCATTCGTCGGTTGGAGGCGCATCCAATTCTTCGTCCAGGTCGGTGTCGGCCAATGCCGGGGGTTCGGGCGCCGGCGACGCTTTCGGTGTGGACGAACCGTCGAGCACCGACATGATCCGCCGAAGGAAACCTGGAGTGAGCGCCGCCAAGGGATTGACCGTGACCTTCAGATCATCCATGGGGCCTTCCATCTTGTAGGTAAAGGCGAACACGCCCCGCCCCTTGCCGCCGGCCAGAATTTGTCCGAGCAAAGGTACCTTGGAGACCGCCGTGTTGATGCTATAGGCGGGGACCAGTTCACCGCCAAATCCGGCGGCCTGCGTTGCCAGATTCAACTGCCCTTCAACCGTGAGCCCCAAGGCCGGGCCGGCGGCCTGGGTCTTTTCCAACTTCAAGACACCGTTCTCAAGACTGTAGGAGCCCTCAAGCTTGTCGAAAGCGATCCCTTCGCCGGCCAATAGATCCGCCAGGCCGGTTAGCGAGCCGATACCGGCGAGCAACTTAGCCATGACCGGCGCGCGCACCAGCCTGAAATCCCGGGCCACGATCGAGCCGATGGTCGGACGGCCAGGTGATTGATCGTCCATGACCGCCGTTACCAGCATGGTGCCGCCGACGGTACCGGGAAAAACCTGAAGGCCCCGGCTTACACTTCCCGCGTTGTCAGTCAAAATAGTGAGCGTGCGGATTGCACCCTTGGGCTCCACCCTCAAGCGGAATGGCGAGCCATCCTGAAAAGTGCCGTCGACCGCCGCTTCCCCCCAATATTCGCCGGTATGGTAAAAATTCGTGATAACGCCGCGAAGCTCCTGCCCATCGTCAAGAATGACTCGTTCCACACGGGCAGACAGCCGGACCGGCGCGCCGCCTTCCGTGCGCGATCCAAATATGCCGGAAACCGCAGGCCGCAAATCATAGACCTGGCCGCCGCCGGAGACATCCCAACCACCGTCGGGCGTTCGCAACACGCCAAGGGAAACATTCGTCCGGCCAAACTCCAGCCGACCAAGATCAATACCGTGAATTTCCATTCCTGTGTTGAACTCTACCTTGCCGCTGGCTTTAAATTCAGTTGCCGTGGCCTCAAAGGAATCCGACACAAAACCGCCGCCCTCGCGCGGCCGTACGGTGAAATTGAGTTGGCCCTCCTGACCCGCCGGTTTTCTCCAATAGATCGGCGGCACCGCGACCATCGCCGAGGTCAAATCGAAGGATCCCTCGCCCCGCACAATACGGCGCCCCTTGGTCTCGAGCATCAGTTCGCCATCAACGGGACCTTGAACATTTTCCGCCGTACGGACGTTAAGAGCGGCGCGGCCCTCGTCGTCGGTAACACCGGAAAAAATGAAACTCCCGTCCGTATCCGTGTCGGCTTCCGGATGAAATTCCTTGTGCCAGATTGCGTCCAATGGCACGCCGTTAAGATCGACCCGCCCTTCCGCCGACAAGCCGGAGCCATTGGCGGTTATCAATACGTCGCCCGCCGTGATGTCCAACCCCTTGACGAATGTCGGCATGGAAAGGGCGCGCACGTTGACGGCGGCGGCAAAGCTTATGTCCTTCATGGTCAGGCCGCGTTTGACGCGGTAGGCAAATTTCAAGCGGCTCGCGGCTTCGCCGCCCACGGTTTGGGGATCAGTTCCCATCTTGTCCGCCAGGCTGAGGGGCGGTGTGTTGATCAGTGCCAGGGAATCCGCCGAGGTTCCCTTGACCACCACATCAATTTCGGCAGTTTGATGGGGGCCGTTTATACCCCTGATCACGGCCACGGTTTCACTGACTTCCAAGTCGCCGACATGCGCGGCCTCAACGTCGATGGTCATTGTCGCCGCATTCATCCGCCCATGCCCGCGAACACCGGAGGCCCACGGCAGTTGCTTCATGTAGCGCAGATGCGCGCCTTCGAAATCAAATGACAAATCCACGGCATCGTCCGGAACGGTCTTGGCGGCAATCGCGCCCCTCGGGATGTCGAGCTTGACATCGACCAGACTGATGTTGCCACCACGGACATTCTTGACGTACCAACCCCGGGTCGACTTGCCGCTATTTACCGGCCAGAACTGGGCCAGTTCATCTACCGGAATGTCGCTTATTTCCGCCTCAAGCTTGGCGCCAAACCCGAGTTCGCCAACAAAAAGCTCGCCCTTCGCCGTGAGTTCCGTTGGACCGCTTTGGACAAACAGTTCGTCAAATGCGAGCAAACCGGTGTTCTGCGTAAACCGGCCGGAAGCGGTAACGCGGTCAATGGGCACCGCCGCTTGCAACTGATCGGGCAAGACCAGAAAACCGGCCCCGGCATCGATATTGAAGTCCACGGTCGATGAGGCTTCTTTGCCGCCGACGTCCATGTTGAGAGTGCCGCTGATCGGCAATGCCAACCCGCGCAACGGTCCGAAAACTTCACCCTGGCGGGAGAGCATGGCCGGTACGATGTCGCGAAAGTGCACGGCCAAATGGGCCATGGCCTCGCCGGTATCGTAAACGCCGGTGATGTTGAGGCTCCACTTGCGGCTGCCGACCAGAATGTCCCCGGCCAGATCACCGGATATGCCCCTTGCGTCACGGCTCAGAGTCAGATTGGCGCCGGGGGCGCGCCAAATGGTCTGGGAGGGCCGGTCGAAAATCGTCAAATCGGCGTCGGTGATACTCACCTGCTCCAGGAATCCCATGCTTCGTCCCGGGTCAGGTGGCTCGAGCAATTGCTGGGCCAGGGCCAGCAGCACGGAATCGTCGTCGGCCTCCGGCGTGACCTCAAAGGGGTCTTCACCCGGGCGCGGAGAGCCACCGAAGCCAAAGGCGATGCTACCGTCGCTCCGGCGCACCATGCGGGCGCGGACACCGATAAGATTAAGCCGCGTCGGCGCCAAAGTGCCGCGCACCAGGGCCCATCCGCTCAAGGCCAAAGACAC
>CAYOOG010000179.1:0-3836 GCA_964405515.1 uncultured Alphaproteobacteria bacterium
CAAGGTAAACCCGGCGGTCTTGCCGGTGCCGGTCTGGGCCACGCCCAGCACGTCACGGCCGGCCAAAACCTGCGGAATGGCTTTCTCCTGGATCGGAGTCGGCGTGGTATAGCCAGCGTCGCCGACGGCCTTAAGAACGCCGTCGCTTAAGCCAAGGTTACTAAATGCCATGGAAAGGAAATGATTGCGGCATTTGCCGCGCGTGAGTTTCAAAAATGCACATATGATTCCTGGCGGGACAGTAGGGAAAAGGGAAGGCGAG
This sequence comes from uncultured Alphaproteobacteria bacterium, assembly GCA_964405515.1. Lineage (GTDB taxonomy): Bacteria > Pseudomonadota > Alphaproteobacteria > JAPYRI01 > JAPYRI01 > CAYOOG01. The sequence goes on from CAYOOG010000179.1 coordinate 263, forward strand.
TCAACGCTTCCAGGCGTGGCGCGGCCAACCGAATCGAATACCTTCCCTGGAGGGCACCGATGAGAATGGGGCAGCCATTCTAAAGTTTTATAAAATCAATGGGTTATTGAAACTTTTTGCGGTCCCTATTGAGCGTGGGGGCTGGAATCTCCGGGCAATTGCTCCTCGATAGCGGCTGGCCTAATCCCATCCAACAGGGCGAACAGGGTACGTCGTTTAGGGTCCGTTAATCCGTGATTCGGATAATGGAGTGCCGGGGAACGGTACCGGAAGGAAGAGCTATGGAAATTCTCGTAAGGGACAATGACGTCGATAAGGCCTTGCGCCAATTGAAGAAGAGGATGCAACGCGAGGGCATCTTCCGTGAAATGAAGCAACGGCGACATTACGAAAAACCTTCGGAGAGACGCGTCCGCGATCAACAGGAAGCCAAACGGCGGGCCCGAAAAATTGCCTTGAAACGCGCGCAGTCGGACTAGAACTTAAATATCCAAATCTTTCACCAGGCGCGCATTTTCCTGAATGAAGGAAAACCGAAGCTCGGGCTTTTTGCCCATGAGGCTGTCGACCAGTTTGGAGGTCTCCCGTTCGCTGGACTTGGCGAGCGTCACCTTCAGCAGTGATCGCCGCCCAGGCTTCATTGTGGTTTCGCGAAGTTGGGCCGCCGGCATCTCGCCCAGCCCCTTGAAGCGCGTTACCTCCACATTGCCCCGTTTATCGAATTCCTTCTTTAGGAGTTCATCCTTGTGCGCGTCGTCCCTGGCATAAACCGACTTGCCCCGCTGATTAAGCCGGTAGAGGGGCGGTAGGGCGATATAGAGATGCCCGCTTCTGATCAAATCAGGCATTTCCTTGAAAAAGAAAGTCATCAACAGGGAGGCGATGTGGGCGCCATCGACGTCCGCGTCGGTCATGATAATGACGCGTTCGTAGCGCAGGGCTTTTTCGTCGTAGCGATCACCCATGCCGCATCCCAGCGCCTGGACAAGATCATTCAGTTCCTGGTTGGAGCCCCGCTTGTTGGCGGCGGCGCTGGCCACGTTCAGTATCTTGCCCCGCAGGGGAAGCACCGCCTGGGTTTCGCGGTGTCGCCCCGACTTTGCCGAGCCACCGGCGGAATCGCCTTCAACGATAAAGATTTCGGTGCCCTTGGATGATGACCTCGTGCAGTCGGCCAGCTTGCCCGGAAGCCGCAGCTTACGCACGGCGGTCTGGCGGCTGATGTCCTTTTCCTGGCGCCGCCTGAGGCGATCCTCAGCCCGCCCGATAACCCAATTGAGAAGGGCGTTGGCTGTCTCCGGCGCGCCGCTCAGCCAATGGTCAAAGTGGTCTCGCACGACGGTTTCGACCAGGCGGGTCGCCTCCGGATTGGAGAGCAGTTCCTTGGTTTGGCCGCGAAACTGGGGGTCTGCAATGAAAACCGAAAGCATTGCCGCCGCCGAGCCCAGGATGTCATCGCCGGTGACGAGGCTGGCTTTTTTGTTATTGACCAATTGGCCATAGGCTTTGATGGCCTTGGTTAATCCCGCGCGCAATCCGGCAACGTGGCTGCCGCCTTCCTGTGTGGCGATGGTGTTGCAATAGGAATTTGTAAAGCCGTCCATTTGCGCCGGCCAGGAAATCGCCCATTCAACAGCCCCGTTATCGTCCGCGGCCGAGGCCCGCCCGCTGAATGGTTCGGCGGTCACGGTCTTCTTGCCTTCGAGACTGGCGGCGAGAAAGTCGGTCAGCCCGCCCGGGAAATGAAACTTCTCCTTTTCGGGAGTCTTGTCCTTCTTGCCCAAGAGGCTGCTGGCGCACTTCCAGCGAATTTCCACGCCCCGGAAGAGATAAGCCTTGGAGCGGGCAAGCCGATACACGCGGGACGGCTGAAACGCCGTGCCTTCGCCAAAAATCTTGGCATCCGGCCAAAATTGGATTTTGGTGCCCCGCCGGTTCTGCGCCGGCTTGCTGGAGGTCAGTTTATTCGCGGGTTTCCCGCGCTTGTACCTCTGTTTCCACAGCTTGCGGTCGCGGGCCACTTCGACATCAAGTTTTTCGGAGAGCGCGTTGACGACCGAGATTCCGACGCCGTGCAACCCACCGGATGTCTTGTACGCCTTGCCGCTGAACTTGCCGCCGGAGTGCAGGGTGGTGAGGATCACTTCAAGAGCCGACTTCTTCTTGAATTTGGGGTGAGGGTCCACGGGAATGCCGCGACCGTTATCTCGCACCGCCATTGACCCATCGGCGCACAGTTCCACGTCGATCCTGGTGGCGTGACCGGCGACGGCCTCGTCCATGGCATTGTCTAGGACCTCGGCCGCCAGATGGTGCAGGCCACCTGCATCCGCGCCGCCCACGTACATGCCGGGCCGGCGGCGCACGGGCTCAAGCCCTTCCAGAACCTCAATGTCCTTGGCTGAATAATCACCACCCTTGGGCTTGCTCTTACCTTGGGCGAAAAGATCCGCTGTTTTGGCCATGTTTGCTTCGAGTGAGCTCTGAGATTGAATCCGTAAAGGGCTACAGTATAGAGTAACCCATAGATTACGAACCACAAGATATGGAATTTGTCCGTCGTGTCAAAAGGAACCGAAAATGGCTAAGAAAAGTCACCGTGAACCCATCGTTCGGACCGTGCCCCAACCGGGGGACGTTAATGGCAATGGCGATGTCTTTGGCGGCTGGATCATGTCCCACATGGATATTGCCGGGGGGATTCTAGCGGCGCGGCGCGCCCATTCCCGTGTGGCGACCGTCGCGGTTGATTCCATGAGTTTCCTTCGTCCGGTCGACGTGGGCGATGTTGTCAGCATTTATGGCGAGGTTGCCGCCGTGGGCCGCACTTCCATCACCGTACACATGGAGACCTTGGTGCAACGCCGTGATGAGCCTGAGGCTCTTCAGGTCACGGAAGGCACCTACATATATGTGGCCATAGATGACGCCGGCGCTTCCATCCCGGTGGATCGGGGATAATGTTCTAACAGCCGCATCTATCGCTTATGGCGAAAATTTCCTGGGGCTCGGCGACGCCTTTCAGCCGATGCTTACCCAGCGAAATCATCGTATGAGAACAACTCTCCGCCGCCTCGGCGAAGGTCTTGGAAAGCAGTAGATTTTGATCTAGTTCGCCGCACAGGCTTTCGATCCGTACGGCTTCGTTTACCGCCGGGCCTATGACCGTGAAGTCCAGGCGCTTGGGAGTGCCGATATTACCGTAACGGACCTCGCCCTGGTGCAGGGCGATATCCAATTCCATGGTGGGTTTACCCAGCAACTGATGGTTCTTGTTAATCTCGGCAACCCGGTCCAGGGCTTCGTTCGCGGCGCCCAGCATGGTTTCGCAAATGGCGCCGTGTTCCATCTTGCCCAGGTCGACCACGGCAATGAAGCCGTCGCCGAGATACTTGAGGATTTCGCCACCGCGTTCGATTACCGGCTCCGCCATGGATTCCATATATTCGTTCAAGAGCGCGATCATGGTATCGCCATCAACAGCATCGGTCAGCGACGTAAATCCGCGCAAGTCGGCGCACATGATGCCGGCATTGATTGTTTCCACCGTACCGCGGTCTATTTCCCCGCTCAG
>CAYOOG010000180.1:0-2586 GCA_964405515.1 uncultured Alphaproteobacteria bacterium
GGACTGGCCGGAAACCGGCGCCACGCCCGGCGGTTTGAAGTATTCCGCGCTCGATCAGATCAACCGGGAAAATGTCACCGACCTGGAAGTGGCCTGGACCCACCGCACCGGCCATCTGGACCGCCACGACAAGAAATACGAAAAGACCATGGCCTTCGAGGACACGCCGACCCTGGTGGACGGGTCGCTGATCGTCTGTACACCGTTTCAGCGCATCATCGCTATCGACCCGGCAAGTGGCGAAGAGCGCTGGAGCTTCGACCCCGGACTAAACGTGGAGCTTGAGATGCCCGGCTATTTCAAATGCCGGGGCGTCGGCCAATGGCTGGACGAAGCAGCGCCCGAGGGCGCCCCGTGCCGCCACCGGATACTCTTCGGCACCACCGACTTCCGCATGTTCGCCATCGATGCAAGAAACGGCAAACGCTGCCAGGATTTTGGCGGTAACGGCGAAGTGAAGGCGGACCCGGGTAAGGAACTGCTCTTCGGCGGCGAAGTTCAGTTCGGCACGCCGCCGGCCGTTATCGGCGGCCTTGCCATCATCGGTTCCCTGGTATTCGATAATTCACGGACCGAGGGGCCGAGCGGCAAGGTTCGCGCCTTCGATGCCCGGACCGGCGAAATTCGCTGGGAGTTCGACGCCATCCCGCGCGACCCGAACGATCCGGCGGCCTCCACCTGGGGCGGCGACAGCGCCCAAGTCACCGGTCACGCCAACGTCTGGACGTTCATGTCTGTCGACCACGAAAGGGACCTGGTCTTCCTGCCGACGACCAGCCCGGGCGCAGACTTTTGGGGCGGGCTCAGGCCCGGCGAAAACCGTTATACGGATTCTCTGGTGGCGCTCAGGGCGTCGACCGGGGAAATGGTCTGGCATTTCCAGGTCGTGCACCACGATCTTTGGGACTACGACATTCCCTCGCAACCGATCCTCACCGATCTGCCCCATGAGGGCAAGATGGTGCCCGCGGTGATCCAAAACACCAAGCAGGGATTTGTTATGGTCTTCAACCGGGAAACCGGCGAGCCGCTGTTTCCGATCACCGAGCAGCCGGTTCCCCAGGGCGACGCGCCGGGCGAATGGTATTCGCCCACCCAACCCTTCCCAAAGGCGGGATTGCAGGTCATGCCGCTGGGGCTGCAGCCCGACGACGCCTGGGGCTTGACCTTCATCGACCGCTGGGCCTGCCGTAAGCTTATCGAAGAGCTGCGCCACGACGGCATGTACACGCCGCCCAGCCTTCAGGGGACCGTCGTCTATCCCGCCATTGCCGGGGGCGCCAACTGGGGCGGTGGGGCCTTCGACCCGGAACGCAACCTGATGTTCGTGAACACTCTGAATATAGCCGGTATGGTGAAGTTGGTTCCAACGGACGAGCCGGAGCTGGACGTGGCGCCCTTCGAATTTGATCAGCCGATTCGCATGCCGCAGACCGGCACGCCTTTCAGCCTCGACTCCAGCTTCTTGATGTCACCTCTGGGCATGCCTTGCGTGCCGCCGCCCTGGGGCCGCCTGACCGCCGTAGACATGGTGGAGGGCGAGATTGTCTGGCAGATACCCCTGGGCTCCATTGAAAACTTCATGCCCCTGCCGCTCCCGTGGGAGCTGGGCACACCGGGCGGCGGTGGCCCCATCGCCACGGCGGGCGGCCTGGTTTTCATCGCCAATACCATGGACGACAAGTTCCGCGCCTTTGATGCCGAGACCGGAGAGAAGGTGTGGGAGGTCAAACTGCCCGGGGGCGGTCAGGCCACGCCCTTGACCTACGAGGCCGGGGGGCGCCAGTTCGTGGTCATCGCCGCCGGCGGGCACAGCCTGTACGGCACCACCATGGGCGATTTCGTTGTGGCCTACGCCTTGCCGGAGTAAGTAGCGAAAAATTATCCGAGGATATCTTCGACCAGAACCAAGTCCTCGGGCTTGTCCACGTCTATGGCTGCCTCCGCCCGCGACATGCGAATCGGCGAGAGGCGGACGCCCAGCTTGTTGGACGCGCGCGCAAAGGCTCCTTCCAGCGTTAGCCGGCCCAAGGCAAACAGAATCAGGGAAACGAGGCCAAATGTGCCTGCGAGCCGCCAGGGCTGCTTGCGAAAACGCTCGGCGCGGCTCCAAAACTCGGCAACCGTCAAGGCTTGCACGTCGCTGAAGGCAAACAGATTGCATCCCGAGTAGCGCCCGTCGGCGAACTTCAGGAACGTGCGCTTGGCATCGGGGTATGCGGCGGTGATTATCGCCTGCTCGGCCAGCCCCACGGCAACTTGGGCCTGGGCCAGTTCCGCACCCTTGCAGAATTCCTCGATCATCCCGGCGTCCAAAAGGGCGTGATCGGCGGTTGTAATCAGCAGAGGGAAGGGGTCGTCGAGCGCACCCGCCGCCGCGATCACGCTGGCACCCGGTGATGGACCGCTATCCAGGCACGCGGTGATCGTGCCGCTGGCCAAGAGCGCCGCCAACGCCGGGTCCGACTGAAGCACCGTCGGGTCGTCGATGGACACGGCAATGGTTTCGACCATGGGGCTGGCATCCAAAGCCTCGACAACGCGGGCGAGCATGGTAGTGAGATCCAAGGGATCGCGGACCAGGCC
>CAYOOG010000180.1:2596-3796 GCA_964405515.1 uncultured Alphaproteobacteria bacterium
TACCGGCGACCTTGGCCAGACATTTGTGGCCGACATTCGCCGCCGTTGCCACGGGGTCGCCGGCTCCCCGGCTGGCGGCCATGACGATGGCGGTATAGGTTGCCCGCGCCTCGCCGCTCATGGCAGGTCCTTTTCGTAGATCCGATAGGTTTTATAGGCGCGGCCGCCCATCTTCTCGATCAGGCGGTTCATGGCGTCGTTATCCTCCAATATCCAGGATAGTTCCGCTTCCCTGAAGCCACGCCGCAGCAGGTTGCTTCGTACCGTGTCGATAACACCGAACGCCAGCGCCGCGCCCATGGGCGTTCCGTGATAGGCCTTGCGCACGCCCATGAGCGGAATGCGCGCCGTCTTGAGACGCCCGCCAAGGAGCCGCCATGCAAGCTTTGCCCAACCAAAGGGCAGGAGCGCCCCGTTCAGACCGGTTATGGCTTCGTTCAGGTTCGGTAGGCTGATCGCCATGGCTGCGGGCTCTCCCTTGACTTCGGCGATGCAAACCAGGTCCTTGCGGATCAAGGGCCGCATGGATTCGCCCAAATGTTTAAAGTCCTTTGGAGAGAACGGCACAAAACCCCAATTGCCCGACCATGCGTCATTGAAGATCTGGCGCACCTGTTCAAGTTCGGCTTCATAGCGCGAGGTGTCGATGGGGCGCAGGACAACATCACCGCTGTCCTTGATCTTGGCGACCAGCGAAGCAACCGGCTTCGGCAGGGTGATGGAGGAATCGTAAGTATAAGCGATCAGATCCTTGGCCTTGGCGTAGCCGGCGTCCAGCAGACGTTTTGCATAGTAAGGCGGTGCGTGTCCCATCATGAGCGACGGTGGAGTGTCGTAGCCGTCCACCAGCAAACCGCATTCGTCATTGATGGAAAAATTGAACGGCCCCTGAATTCGTTTCATGCCCTGGGTCTTGAGCCAGTCTTCCGCGGTGCCCAACAAAGCGGCGAATATCTCGTTATCGTCCTCGGCTTCCAGGAAGCCGAAATGCCCGGTGGCGTCCTGATGCAATTGCAGATAAGACCCGCTGACCTGGGCGCTAATGCGCCCCACAGGACGGTTGCCCCGCCGGGCCAGCCAATAACAAACGTTCGCTTCGTCAAAGTAGGGGTTGGTCTTGGGCGCAAGGTGTTCGCGCCGCTCCAGAACCAGGGGCGGGATCCACTGGGCGTCGTTCTTATATATGCTCCAGGGAAGGCG
>CAYOOG010000181.1:0-3743 GCA_964405515.1 uncultured Alphaproteobacteria bacterium
GGCAGGCCAAGTTCCCCGCCGTCAAAAGCCTCGATGCCTTCGACTTCAAGGCCATCCCATCGCTCAACAAGATGCTGGTCCTGGAACTGGCGCGGTGCGAATACGTCGATCGTCGTGAGAACGTCATCGGGCTCGGCAACTCAGGCACCGGCAAGACCCATATCGCCCTTGGCCTCGGTCTGGCCGCCTGCCAGAAAGGCCTCTCCGTTGGCTTTATCACCGCGGCGGCTTTGGTTCACGAGCTCATTGAGGCCAGGGATGAAAAGCGCCTGCTGCGCTTCCAGAGGCAGTTGGCGAAATACAAGTTGCTGATCATCGACGAGTTGGGCTTCGTGCCGTTGTCCAAAACCGGGGCCGAACTCCTGTTCGAGGTGTTTAGTCAGCGCTACGAACAAGGCTCCACCCTGGTGACCAGCAATCTGCCGTTCGACGAATGGACCGAGGTCTTTGGCTCCGAACGCCTGACCGGCGCGCTACTCGACCGTCTGACCCATCATGTCCATATCCTGGAGATGAACGGCGACAGTTACCGCCTCAAGCAAAGCCAAAAACGGCGGAAATCCCCAAAAAGTACCTGACAGGCTTCAACCACCGAGACCAGGATTGCCCCGGTGGGTCCACAGGCACCTCCCACGCGCCCTGCTGCGTCAGCGTGTGAGCGCACTCCACAGGCCGCGCGGGGCCCTCCCATGGACTACCGGGACAACCCCCAACACCTCGTGCGGCGGCCCCTTAAGCGGACTGGGCTTACGCCGCCGCTGACACTAAGTGGTGCATTTTTACTCCGGCCAGTGGTGTACTTTTACTCCGGCGTTGACAAACTAAATGGTACCGGACGCCGTGGTCCTGTCCACGGCGCCCGGCATCTTTACTCAGAAGTTGTACTTGAGGCTGGCGCCCCACTCGCTCGGCCGGGCGTACTGTACCTCGGCAAATCCCAGGGACGGCAGGAAATCGGTTCCGGCCAGGATGTAGTGCGTATTGCCAATGTTGGTGCCGAAAACCGACAAGGTCCAGTTGCCGTTGTCGTCCTCCAGGGACAGTCTGGCGTTCACAATGCCGTAGCCATCCTGCACGACGATTGGGCTGTTCGCCGCGTCGTGATAGATCTTGGACTTATAAATGTAGTCCACACGGGCCGTTAGTTCGCCCCAGCCGCCGATGGGCATGACGTACTCACCGGCAAGGGTCACGGACCACTTGGGCGTCTTGACGAACACGCTGTCCACGGTGATGCCCGTCGTCGGGTCGGCCTGGGTGTACTCGGCATCGGTCAGGCCAACGCCCGCGCTCAGGTTGAGTCCCGGCGCAGGGGCAACGATAAGATCGGCCTCGAAGCCCTTCACCCTGGACTTGGCCGCGTTGGCGATCAACATGATCGGTACGGCGTTCTCATCGGCCCAGACAACGCTGAACTGGATATCCTTGTAGTCGCTGTAGTAGAGCGAGGCGTTGAAGCGCACGCGCCTGTCGGCCCAGTCGGAGCGCAGCCCCACCTCGTAGGTCCAGATGAACTCTGGATCAAATTGCACGAACTCCAGCTCGGTGACGCCGCGCGGATTGATGCCGCCGCCCTTGTAGCCACGGGCCGCCGAGGCATAGGTCATGACGTCGTCGTTCCACTGGTACTCGAACCCGAGCCGTCCGGTCACGGCATCCCAACTGGCATTTTGGGTCTCCAAAGGCGCCAATACCGCCCCGCTGTGTTGGCGGAAATATTCCCGGGTTATATTTTTCTTGTCGTGGGTGAAACGAAGTCCCGCCGTAACGCTGAACTGCTCGGTAATATTGTACGTACCCTGGCCGAAGGCGGAATAGCTCTTGTTATCGATCGACCACGGCAGATGAAAGCCGATATCAAGACCGATGAAGTTGTAGAGTTCGGCATAGACATCGACAAAGCCATCGGCCAGACCGTCTTCCTGGAAGTAGTAAAGGCCGGCAACCCAGTTCAGGCGGTCGTCGAAAGATATCCCGCTGAGCTGAAGCTCCTGGCTGAACTGGTCCTGCCACATCAGGTTTTGCTGGTTGATGACCGTGTAAATGCTGCCGTCCGGATCAACACCGTTGTTTGTTTTCAAGTCCCGGTAGCTTGTGATGGACTTGACCGACCAGTCGCCAAGGTCCCAGTCCACGGTCATGCCAAGACCCCAGAGATCGACGTCGTTTGCGTTGAGCTCGTTGGCAAAGCTGGTGAAATCGCTGTCGGTGAGGAAAGCGTTTCCGTAATCCGGCTCGACGAACATGTTCAGGAGAAAGGCCAACATCGGTTCGGCGTATTGCACGACCTTGCGCACCGGACCGGTCTCGCGCGCCCGCATGCCATCAAATGAAAACAACACGTTGACGTTTTCACTGGGCGTCCAGTTGATGAGCGCGCGGCCGCTGACGCTGTTGCGGTCGCCCATCTCATCGATCCTGTCGCCGGTGAAGATGTCAAAGCGTGTGCCGTGACCGTCGCGGTTGCGCGTGGCACCGGTAAATTTGGCAGCCAACTTGCCGGGCACCAGGGGTACGTTGATGCTGGCCCTGGCGTCGATGCGGTCGTACTCACCCACGGTGATTTCGGCGTAACCTTCCATCTCGTCCGTGGGCTTGGCGGAGACCATATTGACGGCGCCGCCGATGGTGTTCTTGCCGAACAGGGTACCCTGGGGCCCGCGCAGAACCTCGATCCGCTCCATGTCGCCCAGGTCCAGATTGCCGCCCTGCATCCTGCCCAGGTAAACCCCGTCCAAATAAAGACCGATGCCCGGGTCAAAGGAGGTGTTGGGATCCACCTGGCCCACCCCGCGCATGAAGACGATGACCGAGTTTCCGCCGGTCTGGCCGTGGTTGAAGAAATTGAAGTTTGTGGTGAACTGGCCAAGTTCCTTGAGGCTGGTCAGCGACTTGGCTTCAAGGTCAGCCGCCGAATAGGCGCTGATGGAGATCGGCACATCTTGAATGCGTTCCTCTCGCTTGCGCGATGTGACGATGATCTCCTCGATGCCGGCTTCATCCTCGGCGCCGGCCTCCTGCGCCTGAGCAGCGAATCCGGAAACGCCGATGGCGCCGCCGGCAACCAAACCGGCCATTGCCGCCCCCCAAACAGCCCGTCGGCTTAACGCGCCAACGGTTGTATACAAGTATTTGTTTTTAAAGCTATTTATTTGTTTCATCTTATCTTCCTCCAGTTATTAAGAATTGATTTCACGGCAAGACACTTTCGGCCTTGTGGCCTCCCGGATAGGGTTGGCAGGTGAATATGGCCATCGGTCATCTTTCGCGTCGACGTATTCGTGTCCGTGGTCATGGTCACGCCGCTTTGGAAACAACGCTACCCATGATCATGACGGATATGCCTCCCGCATCCCCACCACGAAGCCCGTTTTTCGGGCCGGATACCGGCCGATCAACGGATCGCGATCGGATTGATGATGGCCTGAACCGCGCCCACGAGACGCGGTTGACCAAGAACGAACAGGAATTCGGAAACACCATCGGCGGCGAGTTCTCTGGTATCAATATATTCCAACAGATAGACGCCGTTTTGCGCCAATAGAATCTGGTGGACGGGCGCAAATTCTCCCCGTTTCTGAAATTTCTCCATAAATCCCGCTTGAATCTTTTTCCCTTCGAACGTTCGATCTATTTCTAATCAAAATACTTATACTTGCAAGTTCTATACACGTCATTGAAAGCGCTCTACCTAGGGTCCGGACCCATTAACGGGATTCCCAAAACGATTTGATCATGATTCA
>CAYOOG010000182.1:0-3712 GCA_964405515.1 uncultured Alphaproteobacteria bacterium
TTGGTTGGAAATCGGAAACTAATTTAGATGGTTTAGTAAAAATGATGTGTGATAGTGATATGGAGTTAATAAAAAAATGATATCCTGTCTTTGTGCTGGTTATATGGGTCGCTTAGGCAACTCGATGTTTCAATATGCTGCTATGGTTGGAACAGCATATAAAAACGGTATGATATGTACGTTTGATTATGATAATCCCGGAAATTTGGGAAATCATTTTTCTCTTTCTATTCCCATGCCCGGAAAAAGAGATACTATTACAAGTAAAATCTTGCACAATTATCAACAGCCAAAATTCTGTTATGATTCTGGTATCGAGAAATTAGAAGAATATACAGATATAAAAGGATATTTTCAATCATCTAGATTTTTTGATAATGTAAAAAATGAAATAAAACAAGAGTTTACTCCAATAGATCCGGTAAGAGAATCATGTGAAAAGATACGAGATGCCATTAGAAAAGAATACCCAAATAAAGAAATGGTTTCTGTTCATGTAAGACGAGGTGACTATACTTATTTAAAAGATCACCATCCACCATGTGAACCTTCTTATTATCAAGCAGCAACTTCTATTTTTCCCTCTGAAAAATACGTATTTTTGATTTTTTCGGATGATTTGCCTTGGTGTCAACAGGTTTTTGGTGATCAAGTTCACTATGTTCAGGGAGGAACAGCAGTGCAGGATATGCATCTGATGTCTTTATGTGATCATCACATAATTGCAAACAGTTCGTTTAGTTGGTGGGGCGCCTGGTTAGGTCATAATGAAAATAAAAAAGTTATTGCACCAAAAAACTGGTTTGGTCCTGCTAAAAAACCAGAAGATTATCCTATGCATGACTTATATGAAAAGGAGTGGACAATCATATGATTTCGTCTGTTAGTGAAACTACTGGATATCCCCAATTATGCAAGAAGGCTGCTGAAAACGACATTGTATTTTCTCGGTTCAAACGTGAACCAGAATATCGAATGATACTAGAACACGTTCATCCAGAATTAGGCTACAACTATTATCTTCTGTCACAGAGGATATATGAGAGTAAGATGCATTTGCTTGAACTCGCTACAATCAACGACACTGTTGGAGGATCAGAACCGTTCTTATATCCGTTTGGATCTTATTCCCCAACAACGCTAAGATACTTCAAAGTTGCTTGCGACCTCGACGCTATCTTCGATGATATGTCTGAGATGAGAGTTCTTGAGATTGGTGGGGGGTATGGAGGGCAGTGTGTGGTTAGTAATGTTGTGAGTGGATTCAAGAGTTGGACCATCGTAGACTTGCCTGAAGTGAATATGCTTCAGGAAAGGTACTTATCACACTTCCCCATCTCAACGGAATGCATCTCATACAAGGACATCAACAAAGACAAGAATGAATATGACTTGGTGATCAGTAATTATGCATTCAGCGAGTGTGTGAAGGATGTGCAGGAACATTACATTCAAAGATATATGTCCAACGACGAACGACTCTACATGACCCTAAACTACATTCCTAACTTACCAGAAGAAGTAAGTCATATGAATACGAGGGAAGAGTTAGTATCTGTTCTGGGTCTTACTGAAAATGAAGAAAAACCATTGACATTCCCGACAAATTTCATTGGAACTCGCGGTGAAGACAGGAGATTGTACGAATGAATGTCAAGTTACAAGCGAGTGGTAGTCCATTCGCACACACAATTTCGAGTTGTTTGAATATAGAACCCAAGAACCACATTTGGGTAAACGAAGAAGATCCAGAGGCAGAGGCAATTGTGTTTATGGACTACGACCACCGGGGAGGTTTTGATTACACAGGCGACAAGAAGAAAGTTCTGTGGCTTTGTGAGTCGAGGAATATCACCAAACCACAACACGCAGATCTGTATAACAACACAGAAGAATTTCTGGACGTTTATGATCTAGTGCTGACTCACGACAAGGAACTCTTGGAGAAGGACAGTCGGTTGGTATATGTTCCGAATGCCGCTAACCTCTCTTGGGTGAAGGAACCTCAGATATATCCAAAGTCTAAACTTGTTTCAATGATCTCTTCAAGAAAAACGATGTGTGAGGGACATAAATATAGACTGCAGTGGGTTGATAGGTTGAAAAATGATTTAGATTTGTATGGCAGAGGCTTCAATGAAATAAAAAACAAAGAGGAAGGACTGTCTGACTATATGTTTTCAATTGTCATAGAAAATGGTAGTTATAACACGTATTTTACAGAAAAAATAACGGATTGTTTTGCCACGGGGACAATACCAGTATATTACGGTAGTCCAGATATAGGCGAGCATTTTAATGAAGATGGAATAATTAAATTGAACGAAGATTTTGATATGAATAATTTATCTGCAAATCTTTATTATAAAAAAATGAACGCAATAAAGGAAAATTTTGACATAGTACAAAAAATGCAAATGCCGGATGATATCATATTCAGTTTAATAAAAGAAAGGAAATTGGTATGAGCGAAAATATAAAACCCACTCTCGACTTGGAAACCAAACAATACTCGCGAGAACAAGCGGAAAATTTGGATAGACCGGCAGCGGAAGGACATATTCCAAATTTTGCTATTTGCACTTTAACTAATAAAGGTGGAATACCTTTAACCAACAACCTTTTAGCATCTTTGCTTAAATGTGATATGGTTGGTAAACCTTTTATTAATATTTTTTGCACGGATGATTATTCATATGATTATTATAGACGCAAGGGTTATATTAAAGCCATCAAAGTGGAACATGTAAAATGTGAAGAAGAACATTCAGACTTTTCTACTTTAAATTTTAGAAATGTAACTAGAAATAAATTACCGTCTATAAAAAATCTTCTAGAAAAAGATATAAATGTCATTTATATCGATAATGACATTTACGTAAATCAGAGTTTTCTTGTTGATGTTTTAAATATCTGGTATGGTAACTGTGAAGACGAATCTGTGCATAGTTTAATGTTTCAGGATGATCGACCCGGAACGCCATATTGCACTGGTCTTATATGTATGACTCCGAAAGAAGAAAATATCGAGTTGCTTAATAAAGCAATAGAAATTAATAATAGAGAAATTGAAGCAGGTAATCTTCATTATGGCGACCAAATGTCCGTTATTAGAGTTTTAACGGAAAATAATCATATTGTTAAAAATACAGTATGTACATTTTTACCCGGAGAATATTTTCCCAATGGGTATAGATTAAAACGTAAAGATTATGACAAAGAACATTTCAGAGTTGCCCACGCAAATTATGTGGTGGGTATGGATGAAAAAATTGAACTATTGAAATCCTGTGATTGCTGGATTGATAATGCAGAAGAAATAATAAGTAAATGACAATTTCTAGTAAACCATTTTTATCCTCATATACATTCATGAATGAATGTGAGCATGCAGTTATGCTGCCAGAGGATTCTTATCAGTCAAAATATAAAGGAAACATAATACCAGATAATGTTAAAAATAACGATAAAATTTTTGTTGTGACTGATTTAGTGAAGTGGTTTTTTGATAAAGTGGATCCTACAATAAAAAACCAATACACGTTGATAACAGGACGAAGCGATGTTATTGTCAATAGTGAGATTTCAAATCTAAGAAGTGATAAAGTTATAAAATGGTTTTCTACAAATAATACAACATCGGATGTATATTCTATTCCTCTGGGTTTGGATAACAAAACTTGGAGATTTAATAACAACCCACAAGCGGATA
>CAYOOG010000183.1:0-1118 GCA_964405515.1 uncultured Alphaproteobacteria bacterium
TGAATCATGATCAAATCGTTTTGGGAATCCCGTTAATGGGTCCGGACCCTAGTTACTCACACTTCGGCGTCAATGCCCGGGCCTTGGCGAAGCTCTCATCCAAACTGTTCAGGAAACCATTCCAAGGCAGCCGCGCCCGCTCCCCCAAGGACTCTTTGTAGGCACGGCAAACAGGAAGGGAATATTGCCCGACCTCGGGCGTTGCATCGCGGATGGCTTGACGCGACTGGACCCAGGCCGCTCGCCCAAGACTCTTGCCATACACGCGATCAAAATAGGCCCGGCTGAGAATCCGCGCCTCGCGCCGCCGCTCACTAAACCCCGCCGCCATCTTATCGTGAAGCCGGCGATAGGCCCCATCGCCACTGATTGCGCCACAGTTCTCCACTGCCGCAGCCTGGCCAATAAAAAAACCTTCGATCAATTCCGCCCGAACTTCCTCGTCGCTCTGGCAGGACGGCGGCAGTTCCAGCGCCTCGTACTTCACCATGGCCGAGAGGCAGTGCTGGGTAAAGTCAACCCGCACGCCCTTGCGATGCAGACCGTTCCTGAACAGACCGGCCAGCCCCGCAATGGCGGGATCGGAAAGCCGGCGGCGGCCACCGAAGGATACCTCGCCCTGCCCGGGCTGAATCTGAAACCCAAGATTCTTGGTCATTTCCGCCCGCACCCGCGCCACGACGCGCGCTCGGAGCGCCTCATCCTGCCCCGTCTCTCCCAGCACCAGCGCCGCGCTGGCCAGCCCTTCGACTTGGTAACAGGAATTCAGCGAGGACCGAAAATTGGGTCTGGTCTTGTCAATGAAGGTCGCGGACTGACTGGCGACAAAATCGGCGAATTTTTTGTCTTTGGTCGCCTTGTAGCGGGCGGCGGCGGCCATCACGCCCCAATGAAAAAAGCCGGTGTCCACATCGCCGCCATAACGTTCGAGCAAATAGGCATCCAATTGAGGCAACACGCCCGAAACTCTTTCATCTCCGGGAAAACGCAAGGCATATTCGGCAAGGGCCAGCCAACCCTCGCCGTTATAGTAGGACGATTCCGCTTCGAAACCGGCATGGCGGGCGAAACCGGCGCCGTCGCGCCGCAAAGCCAATAGCCCCACGAGCCAATTGTCG
>CAYOOG010000183.1:1128-3661 GCA_964405515.1 uncultured Alphaproteobacteria bacterium
AAAACAGCGCCGCCAGCATGGCCAGGGCCGTGGCTCCGGCCTTGGAATCCTTCAAAGTCTTGCCGGCGGCAATCAACCGCCCCTCCTTATAGGGCAGCGACGAACGGTCGTAGGCCTCAAATGCCCGCGCCAGCGCGCTTTCGACAGCCGCATCGCGCCGGAACATAAGGTATTCACCCAAGGCATAGCCCGCCCCCGTCTGGCGCACGATGTTTTGCTTCGAAGTTGCGTCTCCCGCCAACAGGTCATATTCGTATCGGAACAGGCCATCGGCCAACTGGCTTTGCGCCAAGGCCGAGGCCGTCGCCGATATGGAATCCTCGGCCGCGACTGCCGGAAGCGGCGGCAAAAGCAGCGCCGCCCCCATCGCCAAGGCCCTCAGGGCCGCGCGCCCGGCCAATATTCCTGTTCGTGCTGTCATTGGGCCGGGATCATGGCACAATAGCGGCTTGGCGGCACCCCCCGATCGAAAGCAAAACGGTCATGGCCATACGCATTCGCAATATCGACCACGTGGTCCTGCGCGTGACCAACATAGAGCGTTCCCTCGCCTTCTACGGCGAGGTTTTGGGCTGCACCCTGGACCGGCCACGGCCGGAACTGGGGCTCTATCACCTGCGCGCCGGAAGCGCCTTCGTTGATCTTGTGGATATCAACGGCCCCATGGGACGCGGCGGCGAACCGCCAGCCGACATGGAGGGCCACAACATGGATCACGTGGCGCTCAAACTAGAGGAGTTCGACGAGATCGCCATCCGCGCCCATTTGGCCGCGCACGACGTGGCCGTAAGTCCGATGATGCAGGTCTACGGAGCCGAGGGCGATGGCCCGGCGTTCTATATCGACGACCCGGACGGCAATACCATCGAGCTCAAGGGCCGTTCACGCGGTTAAATCGATTTTTCTCAGGAGCCCGGCGCAGATTGAAACTCGGTCTCGCCGCTGGCGTCGCGCCACGCCTGCGAGGCCTCGGCGCTGGCGCGAAAAGGTGCGAGTTCAAGGTAAAAGGCAAGCGCCGCCAAGGGCGCCGCAAAACCAACGGCAATGGATAGCGAATACCTGATCGCCATGTCGTCGCCAAATCCGTAGTCGGTGATCAGCGCCACGACAAGCGGGCCCATTCCCATGCCCACAAGATTGACGGCGAAAACGAACACGGCACTAATTTGCGCCCGCATCTGGTTGGGCGTAATGAGCATGAGTGCCGCCGGCGCCAGGGCCAGGGGAAAGCCAATCAGAAAGGTTGTCGGCACAAGGAGCGCCACCGCCAGATCCGCCGTCGGCATAAGCGGCATAAGCACGGCGATTGGCGTGAGAACAAGCATGGTGAACAATGCCGTGCGCACCGGCGCGTCAAGATGCCCCTTTGCGCGCAAGCGGTCGGACAACCAGCCACCGGACAGCGTCCCTAGGGCGCCGAAGACAAGTAAGAGTCCGCCGAAGGTAAAGCCGGCCTCACTGGCGCTCCAGCCATAGGTACGGATGAACGTGGTCGGCAGCCAAATGATGATGCCGTTTACGACGATGCCGAAAACGGCAAAGCCCAACAGATGCGGTAGATAGGTCCTCCAGCCCTGGGCCAAGTACAATGCAACCTGACGCAAGGGTATGGCATGTTCCTGACTTCCGGTTTCAGCATTCTTGCGCACGAGCAATCCCCGGCGCTTCGGCTCCCGAACAGTCCAGATGATGGCGACAACGAGAAGCCCGGGCAGTCCGACGAAGATAAAAGCCAATTGCCAGGAATAGATGGTGCCGAAAAATGGCAGCACGACTTCGGGCGTCGCCGCCACAAGCGCGATCACCGCGCCCCCGCCGATAAAGGCCAGACCGCCGCCGATCTGTGCGCCAAGCATGAAGACGCTCATGGCCCGGCTTAGTTTTTCCGGTGGAAAATAGTCGGCGATCAGAGACGACGCGGAAGGTGACAGCGTGGCTTCGCCGATGCCCACGCCCACGCGCGCCATAAACAATTGCCAGAAATTCTTTGCCAGCCCACAGGATGCCGTCGCCAGACTCCAGAAAAAAACGCCGAAGGCGATAATCAACCGCCTGCTCTTGCGGTCTGCCAACCAGCCGATAGGAACCGAGAGAAAAGTGTAAAGAATGGCAAAGGCGAAACCGCCAAGAATCGCGACCTGGGTATCGCTGATTCCCAGGTCGCGACGAATGGGTTGAACGAGCAACGCCAGTATCTGCCGGTCGATGATGGAAAAGGTATAAGCGAGGCTGAGTACGCCAACGACATACCAAGCGTAAACAGGCCTCGGCCAGGCATCGTGACTACTGTCCGGCAGCTGACTCGCCAATGATTTCTCCCCGCCCCTCCAATCGAATTGGGCGCCGGTACCCCAGCGCCCAATTGTTACTCAGGTCATATACTGTTGCGCCGGATGGGCCCGTGGAAACTTGCGAAGATAGTCCGTGTACTTCGCAAACATTCCATCCGACTGCGATAGATTGTGATCGCTGAAACGAATGGTCTGTAAAATCGGCTCATCCTCCAACATCAGGCCGGTAATGATACTGTCCG
>CAYOOG010000184.1:0-3646 GCA_964405515.1 uncultured Alphaproteobacteria bacterium
GATTCCAAGTGGCGGCAGCAATCAAGCACGCATTTGTGTTCGGTAACGACGGTGATGATATGATTCTTGCGATCCTTGTAAAAACGCGCCGCGCCTTTGATCGCAAGGTTATTGGATTCGGTAGCGCCGGAGGTGAAAATCACTTCCTTGGGATTGGCGCCGATGAGTTCGGCCACTTGATCCCGCGCCCGCTCCACGGCGTCTTCCGCTTCCCATCCGAATTGATGACTGCGCGAATGGGGATTGCCGAATTTTTCTGTCAGGTACGGCATCATGGCGTCGAGCACGCGCGGATCGAGCGGAGTCGTTGCCTGATAATCCATGTAGATGGGCAATTTGATATTGCTGCCGGAACTGTTTGCCTTAGACACCACTAACTAATCCTTGGTTCGTTACTAATTCATCATGTTCAAGATACTGCGATGCGCTGTTCAAGCGAATCCTCGCCCGCGCGGCCGGCAACTTCCAACCATGCATCCAAGAACCGTGAGACGTCCGCCTCGCTGCTTTGCCAGCCCATGCTGACACGAATCGCACTTCCCGCCGCCGCCTCGTCGTGCCCCATGGCGGTCAGCACATCGTTTCCGGTGACCTTACCCGAGGAACAAGCCGAACCCGCACTCACCATGACGCCTTCCAAATCCAACGCCATAACCTGAATTTCGCTGGAAACGCCGGGAAGAACGAGGCAACTCGTATTACCAAGGCGTTCGGCACCGCCGCCCGCAATCCAGGCGCGGGGAACACGGCGCATTGCTTCTTGTTCCAATCCGTTCCGCAAAGCGGCAACCCTTTCACTGTCCTTCAAATTGGTTTGCGCCGCCTCGGCGGCAACCCCAAACCCGGCGATTCCGGCAAGGTTTTCGGTGCCCGCCCGGAGGCCGCGTTCCTGCCCGCCGCCCTTCGGAATACCGGCCAGCGTTGAGGGGTCGCGCACGAATAAGGCGCCGACGCCCTGAGGTCCGCCCAGCTTGTGAGCCGACAGAGTCAGGAAATCGACATCCAACTCGCCAACCGATAGCGGAATCTTTCCCGCCGCCTGCACACCGTCACAATGGACCAGCGCGTCGTGCTCTCGGGCCAGCGCCGCTAGTTCGGCCAAGGGCTGGATTACCCCCGTTTCGTTATTCGCCAACATGACGGAAACAATCGCCCTGCCTTCCGTGGCGGCCAAGGTTTCGGCCAGTCCGCGGGGATTCACCTGCCCTTCCTGGTCCACGGGAATGACTGTCATTTCCACGCCGGAAGCGGCAGCAGCGCTAGGCACTGACATGTGTTCCACGGCGGAGACCAGTATCCGGTCAAACTCGCCGTTCCGGCTCGCGCCCAGCAAAGCGAGGTGATTGGATTCCGTACCCCCGCTGGTAAACACAATCTGTTCAGGAGCCGCGCCGACAAGCTCGGCCACCTGCCCTCTGGCGTCCTCCAAGGTGCGGCGGGCCAGCCGTCCTACCCGATGCACCGACGAAGGGTTGCCGCCCAGAGCCAGGGCACGCGCCATGGCTTCCGCCACGCCGGGTCGAACCGGTGTAGTGGCATTGTAGTCCAGATATGTGGCGGACCCATTCACGCCGGGTCAGCCTGTAACGACCGAGGAAGGCAATTCTTCCGAGACCAAGCTAACGTTTTCCACTCTCCCGGGAGCTTCATTTGCCCCCCGATTCTCGCTCTGCTCAGCCTTGGACATTTCCTGGTAATTGCTTCCGCTACGGCCCAAGACGCGCTCCTGGATCACATCATCCAAGGAGATGGTGTTGAGAAAAAGAAATATCTGATTCCCCAATTCCTGCCACAAATCGTGCGTGACGCACCGACTGCCGTCGTCACGGCAACCTTCCGCCGTACCGGTTTGGCAGCGGGTAGTGCCGAGGGGCTCGTCGACGGCCAGCACAATATCGGCAATCTTGGTCTCCTCCACGCTCCGCGCAAGTTGATACCCGCCGCCGGGTCCTCTTGTGCTTTTCACCAGGTGGCTGCGCCGCAGCTTTCCAAACAATTGCTCCAGATAGGACAACGAAATTTCCTGACGATCCGCGATATCCGCCAGGGAAACCGGCCTGTTCGCCCCATAATGGGCGAGATCGACCATTGCCATGACCGCATAACGGCCTTTTGTACTGAGTTTCATTTCGACACTTCCTCCTTACCTGTTTTCGTTGCGGCTAAATCACCCGGGGCTGGGCCGCGCAAGGCCATGCAATAGGCCCAGTCCCATAACGTTTGTCGGTAATTCTGCCGACTTCAACCGCTTTCCCGTACTGCCTACTTGCGAAGTCTGACCTACGGTGTGATATAAGCACATCGCATCCGCGCGGACCCCAACTCGGCGACCGCGAGCATCGACGCCCTTACCGGGCTACATATATATAATCCGACCATTATTATCAAGTATTAGAGTGGAGAGATGTTTTTTCTTTTTTATTGCAATACGTTAAATCTAAAGAATATCCGACTAAATAAGCATATTTCGATGTCGCCTATCCCTATTCATGATGGATTCGAGTCAATTTAATGCCTGAAATCATATTCAACGGACCCGACGGACGCCTTGAGGGACGTCTCAACATCCGAGAAGTGGAAACCGCCCCGGTTGCCCTGGTCCTCCATCCCCATCCGCAATTCGGGGGGACCATGAACAACAAGGTGGTCTACAGCCTGTTCCATACCTTCGTGAATCGTGGTTTTTCAGTGCTTCGTTTCAATTTCCGGGGCGTGGGCCGCAGTCAGGGCGAGTTTGACAGCGGCACCGGCGAACTCAGCGACGCCGCATCGGCTCTCGACTGGTTGCAAAGCCAGTACCCCAATGCTTCGACCTGCTGGGTCGCGGGATTTTCCTTCGGCGCCTGGATTGGCATGCAACTGCTGATGAGACGCCCGGAAATCAGTGGTTTCGTGTCGGTGGCGCCGCCCGCCAACGAATACGACTTCGGCTTTCTTGCGCCCTGCCCGTCCTCGGGAATTATCGTCCAAGGCACGGACGATGACGTGGTGCCGGAGCCGGAAACCGCCAAACTGGCCGATCGGCTGACCAATCAGAAGAACATCACCGTGGATTACGAGAAGATCACCGGCGCCAACCATTTCTTTGAAGACAGAATGGATGAGATGGCAGGTATAATCGACGCCTACTTGGACAAGCGCATGAGTAAGCGAAGCCTCTAGAGTCACCCAGGCCGGTACAGACGGCCACCGGTCAGCGGGGCCGGCACGCCGGTTGTCCCGGGCTCGCTGAGAGGCAAACCTTCAAGCGAACGTACGGCAAGGTAGGCAAAAGCCTCTGCCTCCAAAACATCCCCGCGCCAACCGACTGTTTCAACCGGCGCTACCGGCGCCGCGAGTTCCTTGGCCAGCCCCCTCATGATGGCCGGATTGTGCCGCCCACCGCCGCAGACCAGCCATCGCTTCGGCAATTCCGGGAAGAGTGATTGCGCCTTGGCAATTGAGGCGACCGTGAAGGCGGTCAAGGTAGCAGCGCCATCAGCAGTCCCCAGGCCCGACAGTTCGTCCAAGGAAAAACTGTGCCGGTCCAGGGACTTAGGTGGTGGTTGGAGAAAATACTCGTGGGCCAACAGCTCATCGAGAGCTTGTTGATCGACCTTCCCGGCCAAGGCCAGGCCGCCATCCCTGTCGAAAGGCGCGCCCGCGT
>CAYOOG010000185.1:0-3610 GCA_964405515.1 uncultured Alphaproteobacteria bacterium
AGGGGATAAGGCGCCCCCGCGCCTTAACGTAGGGGGTGCGGATCAGGATAGCTGGGTATCTGCCGGTCTCCGAGGGCATCCAGATGTCGGCGGAAAGCTCTATCCCATCGCGCATGGGCACGCGGGCGTCGAAGATGTTTCGAACCTCCGCCGCCTTGGCTGCCGCGAATGTCCAGAGAAGGGCGGTGACAACAATGGCAATCGCCGGCCTACTCACCAGACTGCGCCCCGCCATCTGAAAACACCGGCAGGATCAGCGCCGAGGGATGGTCACGGTCATGATAGACAGTCTGTTGGGCCACCCGCCATTCGGTGTCGGTGGCGATCGGGTTACCGGTGTTTTGGTTGGGAAAAATCAAGGGATAGGCGCTTGAGGAAATTTCCACACGCACTCGGTGGCCGGGAAGGAAGGTGTGCCCGACATCGGCTAGGGAGATTACATATTTCTCCATTTTGCCCGGCGTCAGCAAGTCCTCACGGCCTATGCCGTTGCGATAACGCGCCCGGATCACCCCAGTCGCAGGCGAACCCAGTTGCACGGCTCGGCCATCGGCATACACGTCGAGCAGCTTGGCCGTGAAATCGGTGTCTCGCCCATCGGTCACAGCATAGAGTTCGACGCTGACCGGGCCGATGATCTCGAGGGCTCGGTCCAGGACTTCACCGGTGTAGACAAGCACGTCGGCGCGCGCCTCGACGCCCTGCTGGTCGGTTGCGGCGCTCGCCGTTCCGGGCATGCCGCCGACGTAATAGGGCACGGGATCTCGGGGGTCGTAGACAAAACTGTCGGGCGATTCGTCGCCGGATTCAGACCAATCGAGCCGGCCATCCCCGGTAAGCGAATTGGCGCCGCCGCCGCTATGGAAGTGGAGCCTGCGTTCGCGGCTTTCTCTCGGCGGGTAGGTGTCGAAGTCGCGCCATATATTGGCACCGGTGACGTAGACCCTGGCGCGGGGAAAATCGAACGATTTCGCTGTTCCCTTGAGATAATGCGCGTAGAAGCGCGCGTGCAGATCGGCGGTATCGACCATGGCCTCGGCGGTGAAGGTCATTTCCCCCATCGACATCGCGCCGCCGATCATGGTCTGAACATGGTCCCAGGGTCCGATTAACAGGTACTGGCGGTCCTTGGCCCGCGAATGGGCGGCCATGCCGTGCCAAAAATCAAGCACGCTCGGCTGAGCAATATCGAACCACCCGGTGACGTGGAGCACCGGCAGATCGATGAGCCGAAAATCCTCCGCGCTGAACCGCCGGCCGACGATGGGATCATAATTGGGATCGTTCATCGTCAACCACTTGCGAGCATTTGGCATGGACCGGCCAAGGGCTTCATCGAGGTTCAGCAGGGGGCGGCGCGACATGGTTTCGGCAAGCTCGGCCGGCCTTCCCAAGGGCGGTTGCATCATGTGCCCGGAGGTCGAGTTCAGCCAATGGAAGATATTCGGGCTCAGTGCTCCACCGACTGAAAAAGCCCTGTGGAAGCTCCCCGTCGCGGTTGCCGCCATGCATTTGAGGTGGGGCGGTCGCTGGCTTGCCGCGGCCCATTGCACGGCGGCTAGATAGGACACCCCCATGGTGCAGACTTCGCCGTTGGACCATGGCTGCCCGGCGATCCACTCGATGGTGTCGTGGCCGTCTTCGGCTTCTCCGCCCGCGAACAGAACGCCGTCCGAATCGCCGCGGCCGCGCACGTCCTGGTAAATCGCCGCGTAGCCACTTTCGGCAAACGCCGCGATGAACTTGCGCAGGCCCCGGCCGGGGCGGGTCAGCGCCTTGATATAGGGCGTGCGCATGAGGATCGCAGGGTATTTACCCGGCAACGCAGGCACCCAGATGTCGGCGGAAAGCTCGACCCCGTCGCGCATGGGAACGCGGGCGTCGAAAAAGTTACGAACCTCCGCCGCCCGGGCCGATGTCTGCCAAGCGAGGGCGAGCGCAACAAGCAGAAAAGACAACCTTAGCCAGGACACACGGGAAACCGTTGGCGTTCTCATGGGCAACCCCCCTCACCGCTTTATACTGGAAAAATGCCGGAAGCGTTGAACCGCTTCCGGCAAGGTCTTGGAGAACATCGCAAAGGGTTCAGAAGTTGTACTTGAGGCTGGCGCCCCACTCTCGGGGACGGGCGTACTGCACGTCGGCGAAGCCGATGGCAAGGGAGTCGCCGCCCGCCACGATGTAGCGCTTATCCGTCAAGTTGGTGCCGAACACCGAGATTGACCAATTATCGCCAGTGCTCTCGAAGGTCAACCTGGCGTTCAAGAGCCCATAGCCGTCCTGCGTGATTAGTGGTGTGTTGGCAACGTCGTGGTAGACCTTCGTCTTGTAAGCGTAATCGAGCCGCCCGATCAACTCGCCGAGGCCGTCCAGGGGCACCACGTACTCTCCTGAAAGGGCTACGGTCCATGTCGGGACCTTGTCGAACTTGCTGTCCGCGGTAATATCCGAGGTCGAGTCCACCTCGGTGTATTCGGCATCCGTATAGCCAATACCCACGGTCAAGGTGAGACCCGACGCTGGTGCCGCGACGATGTCCACTTCGAAGCCCTTTACCCTGGCCTTGGACACGTTGTCCATGATGGAGATAGGTGCAAATGAGTCGGGATCGGCTCTAACCACGGCAAATTGGATATCCTTGTAGTCGCTGTAAAACAGAGACGCGTTGAAGCGCAAACGGCGGTCTAGGAGGTCCGATCTGAGCCCTACTTCGTATGTCCAGATGAACTCGGGATCAAAGGGCAGGAATTCGTTATCGGCACGCGAGCGCGCATTGATGCCGCCGCTCTTGAAGCCGCGGGCAGCGGAAACATAGCTCATCACATCCGCATTCCAGCCGTATTCCAACCCGGCCCGGCCCGAGACCGCGTCCCAGTTAGCGCTGCGGCTGTCCAGAGGCACGGTCACCACCCCCAAGGAGTGATTGAACTGTGTCCTGGTGATATCTTTTTTCTCGTGCGAATAGCGAAGGCCGGCGGTCAAACTGAGCTTGTCCGTGATGGCATAGTTTCCTTGCCCGAATGCGGCGTAATTCTTCGTCTCGGACCAGACATTCAAACTAGTGCTGATATCGAGCCCTATGATGTCCCTAAGGGTTTGGAGGACGTCGACCTCCGAATCGTGAAAACTGTCTTCCTCGAAATAATACAGGCCGCCCACCCAGGTCAGCCTATCATCAAGGGAGAGACCGCTGAAACGGAGCTCTTGAGTAAACTGGTCCCCGTCAATGGTATTGATCAGGTTAATGATGTTGTGGATGCCCCCGTCCGGGTCAACGTCGATCAGCGATTCCATGTCCCGGTAGCTGGTGATGGAAGTTGCTGTCCAATCTCCGAAATCCCAATCCACGGTAAGGGCGGCACCCCAACCGTCCAACTCGTTAGCGTTGCCCCCGTTGGAGAAAGTTGTGAAATCACTGTCGGTCAGGAACGCGTCCCCATGGTCAGGCTCAACGAAAAGGTTCAGGAGACCGATAGGCCCACCCTGGGCAAAGGCAACGACCTTGCGTTGCGGCCCTGATTCGCGGCTCCTTGTGGCATCGAGAGACAACAAGACGTCAACGGTCTCACTGGGCGTCCAATTGAAGATCGCCCGGCCGCTGAGGCGGTTT
>CAYOOG010000186.1:0-3609 GCA_964405515.1 uncultured Alphaproteobacteria bacterium
ATAGGCCTTGTCCAGCATCGCTGAACCCTTCAGCTAAGAAATAATTCGAAAATGAGCGCCCTGTTGGGGGCAGTCCCCCGCGTGTTCACCCGCCGCCCCGGGGATTATTCGTCCGGCGACGGGCGACCGGTGAGCCGGTCGATTTCCCGCTCCACCAAGCGCTCCACGATGGTTGGCAAGTTCTTGTCGAGCCAGGCTTTGAGCATGGGCCGCAGTATTTCCCGGACCAGGGCATCAAGGGTAGCGCCGCTCAACTGCATGGAGCCGGACAATTGGGAAAAAGCACTGCTCACGGCCTCCGCGGGATTCTCTGACATGAGCCGTTCCTCGGCCACCATGTCGATGCCCTCCGCCGCTTCGATTTCCTCGTCTGTCAAGGGTTCGGACAGTTCGATCCCCTCCTCCTCATCTGCCGCCGGCTCAGGCTCAGCCACCGGTTCGGGCTCCGGTTCTGGTTCCGGCTCCGGTTCGGGCTCTGGCTCCGCCGTCATTTCTTCCTCGGCTTCATCTTCGGTCACGGTATCGGCCTCTTCCTCGACGACTTCCGTCAACTCCAGTACATCCTCGCCTTCATCGACGATTTCCTCCGCCGCAGCCTCCTCCTCCGCCTCTTCGGCAGATTCAGCAGCCTGATCACCGCCCTCATCATCATCTGAGATGATCTTGCGGATGGAGGCGAGAATCTCCTCCATTGTCGGTTCCTGTGGTTGGGTATCAGAGTCGTTCATTTTCTACTATCAGCCGTCTTAAACATTTGGCGGCCATAATGGCCTGTTCTCCCCCCCAACATCAGGATTTGGCGCTAAGCCTAAGGCAGGACAAAGAAAAAAGCCAGCCCGGCAAGTGCCGTTTGGTTCCAGGGCGGTCGTCTACTGGCTTGAAGCTCCAATGCCAAAAAGCGACTGCACGGGACCCTGAGCGTGGGCTGCCGGGTCATATCGGTCGACCGATAGCGACATGTATTCCGCCGTCAGGTTGCCCACCGCCGCCAACAGGGAGAAAGCCGTTACGTGCAAATCCCGTGTGGCGCGCACCAAGGCCACCCTGGCGTCCAGGGAGGTCTGCTCGGCCTCTAGCACGTCCAAAGTGGTGCGGGAGCCGACCATGGCCTCTTGGCGTACGCCGTCAAGGGCAATTTCGCTGGCCCGTACCTGCTCCTTGCGTGAATCCAGGGCATGCTGCACGGCGGCCACGGACGCCCAGGCGCTGTCAACAGCCTCGACCACACGGCGCTCGTTTTCCAGGATTTCAATGCGGCGCTGGTTGCGGGTGTGCTTGGCTTGGCGGAGCCGGGATTGGGCGGCGCCGGACTGGTACAAGGGCCAAGTGGCTTGGGCCATAACCCGATTGCTTCTGGATTCGATGCTGAAGGTGCTCTGATCGAAGGACTTTTGATACTCGCCGACCACCTCGACACTGGGCAACAAGCTTCCGAAGGCTGATCTGACGGCCTTGCCCGATGCTTCCTCGGCGTAAATCGCCGCCGCCAAGCGCGGATTGGAAGCCAGGGCCGTGGCCCTCGCATCATCCTGGGTTTTCGGCAAGGGTGGTAGGTTTTCCGGCACGGCCAGCCCTGTCGGCAATTCTCCAACCAACCGGGCATAGGCCGCCCGGCTTCTGGTCAAGGTCGCCTCGGCCAGTGTCCGGGCGGCAATGGCCGCGGAAAGGGCGGCCTCCGCCTGGGCTACGTCCGTACGCGTGATCTCGCCAACCTCGAAACGATCCCGCGTGGCTTCCAGCTGGCGGCGCAAGACCTGCACGTTATTGCGGTTGAGCTCCAGCACCGATTGGGCCTGAAAAGCGTCCATGTAGGCGGTCACGGTGTCCAGCAGCACGGTTTGCTCGGTCTGGTGCAGAACGGCGCGGCCCGCCTTGACCGTGCTCTTGGCCCCGGCAATGCCGGCGATAGTGCGGCCGCCGCGAAATATTGGCTGGCGGATGGTGGCGCCATAGGACTTCGGCGTAACGTTGAAGGCGTTTTCCTGAACCGTAAGATCGCCGTTTACGGGGTTGAAGTTAAGGCTCTCGCCCTTTTGATCGAGCTTTCCGTAGCTGCCCTGTGCGGTGATGCTGGGCCGCCAGCCTGCGTGGGCCTGGGCGACGTTTTCGTCGATGGCGCGAAGCTCGGCACGCCCGGCGCGTAGCACCGGACTGGTGGCGTAAGCAGCGATCAAAGCTTCTTCCAGGGTCACCGCGTCGGCGGGGGCACCAACGGCAACAAGTAGAGTTCCGGCAAGGAGCGCGCCGGCAGCGCTTTTTCTCAATGATTTCATGGCTGTATCCCGAATACTAGGCTTATGAGTTGGCCCGGTAATACGAACCCCCGCTGTACCGAACAAGACACGTTAATATACTCTGCTGCTTGGTTCTAACCTACGTTTTTAAAGGAATTTTTCGTCGGAAGATCGCTCGGGCCGCGCTATTGAAAAACGAAACCGCGCTCCATTTCAAATCCGGGAAGCGGGCTTGTCGAGGCCTCGAACAGGGGTGTGCCCAAAAGCACGCCGTCGCTCTGTTGAAACAAGGTGGCTGTGCCCACGGGGCCCTCATTGACAACCGCCACAAGACGCCCGCCGTCGGCCAATTGCCGGCTTAGGTCGTCCGGAATTTGATCGACTGAACCGTTGAGGAAAATAACATCGTAGGGTGCCTGCTCGGCGTGGCCTTCGGCCAAGTTGCCGGTGACAACGACAGCCTTGTCGGCCTGAAGTTCCGCCACCAACTCTCCCGCCCGCTCGGCTAAATTCCCATCCTCTTCCAGGGATACGACGGCGGCCGCCAAATGGGACAATACGACGCTGGAATATCCGTTTCCACATCCCACATCGAGGACAACGTCATCCGGGCCCACATCCCCCGCCTGCAAGAGCCTGGCCAGAACCAGCGGCTCCATCATGAAGCGCCCGGGGGCTATTTCCACGTCCTCGTCCACGTAGGCAACCCCGGCCCTTCCCTCCGGCACGAAGCGTTCCCGCGGCACCGCCCGAAGGGCATCAACAATCCGATGGTCGGTAACCTTATTGGTACGAATCTGGCCCGCAACCATGTTTTCGCGGGCAACTATCTGGTCGCTCATGGCGCCACCTGGGAAAATGAAAATCCAAGTTGTTATATACGGTTGCGAGGCTTAAATAACAATGAAATTGGCTCGATTTTGATCTAGATTGCGCCAGTGAGGCCACGTGGCGGAGTGGTTACGCAGCGGACTGCAAATCCGTGGACCCCGGTTCGAGTCCGGGCGTCGCCTCCAATTAAAACAATTAGTTATGAGTTTTTGTTCCCTGCGCTAACTTCATATCCGTCCTGTGTCCGTATAAACCCTGTACTATGATATTGGGTGCGGCACGCCTAAATCTACGAGTTTGCGCTGAGGCGGCATTGTCAGGCAGTTAAAGTGCCTATCGACACATCATTTGACACCCCTGAAAGGGAATAGCGCATGAAAGAAAACCAGCACTGTAGCAACTGCGTATATTGGGAAAAAGATACTGCTCAAAACGAACCAACCACGAAGTTCGGATTATGCTGTCGAGTTCCACCAGTGCCAATGAAGATTGGTGAGGGGCTAATGGGAGTGTTTCCAAGAACGTATGAAGGTGCATGGTGTGG
>CAYOOG010000187.1:0-3567 GCA_964405515.1 uncultured Alphaproteobacteria bacterium
CTACTTCCCGGAAGAAATTGCGCACGCGGCAGGCTTGCTGCCGGTTCGCATATTCGGCGCCCAGACCGATGGCATGCAGGCAGATTCCCACTTTGGGTCATATCTCTGTTCGATAATTAAGACATCGCTGGACATAGCGCTCGCCAAGGACATCGAACTCGACCTGTTTGTCAGTCACCCGATCTGCGACGCGGCCCGCAACCTCGCCGCGGTTTGGGGGCGTAACTTCGACTACAAGTGCCAGATTTTGTACCTGCCGCAGAACCCAAACTCAGACTACAGCGCAGAGTATCTGCGAAATGAATATGCGCGGCTCATCCGGGATATCGAGGCAATCACCGGCAACAAGGTCGAGGATGAAGCCTTGCGGAACTCGATCGCCTTGTACAACGAAACACGGGCGCTGTTCGGTGAGCTTTACACTATCCGGCGGGAAACACCCTGGCTGGTCTCCCCCGACGAGGCGTTGGCAATTGTTACCTTGGGCGGCAGCCTGCCGCGCGAGGAATACAACGACTTGCTGGGAACGGTTGTCGCCATGATCAAGAAGCGGCCGATAAAGAAGCAGGACAAAATGCGAATCGTCTTCGAGGGCGGTTTCTGCGAGACGCCGCCCATCGATCTCTTGCAGACCGTCTCCCGCTCTTGCTACGTGGTGGACGACGACCTCTTGATCGGGTTGCGCTGGATTCCCGAGAGCGTCGCCGAGGACGGCGATCCGCTGGCAAATCTCGCCAAAGCCTATATCGATGGTTCCGACTATAGCCCGGTTCAGCACGACGACCGCAAGCCCAAGGAGAAGATGCTGCTTGATCGGGTCAAGAACGCCGGTGCAGAGGCCGTGATCCTGGCCTCGGCAAAAATGTGTGAGCCGGGACTGGACGAGCAGGTGGCCTACAGCAAGGCCCTGGATGACGAAAAAATCCCTTATTTCATCAGCGAGTTCGAAGAGAACCAGTCGACTTATGACAACCTTTCCATTCAGCTTGAGACCTTCGTCGAGAACATCATGTTCGATTGACCCGCTAAACAAGCAAGGGACCGATTCCGTTCGTGATGCGATATTGAAAAAAGTGTGATCTGGGCGAGACAACTGTCCGCCAACATCGAAGTTAGGAGAATACTCATGAAGTATGCAGCAGGTGTGGATGTCGGCTCGACCCAGACCAAAGCGGTGATTATCGACGAAAAACAGGATATCATCGGCCGCTCCCTGATAGATACCGGCGCCAATGTGGTTGCAGCCGCCGAAGAGTCCTACAGAATAGCACTGGCCGCCTCGCCAATCGACGACGGGGAGATCAACTACGTCGTCGGCACGGGCTATGGACGCTACAAGGTGACCTTCGGCGACCGCCAGGTGACCGAGATCAGCTGTCATGGCCGCGGTGCATCGCACATGTTTCCGAAAACCCGCACCGTCCTCGACATGGGTGGACAGGACAGCAAGGCGATCCGGGTTCAACCCAATGGGGAAATCCTCGACTTTTGCATGAATGACAAGTGTGCGGCGGGAACCGGCCGCTTCCTCGGCGCCGCGGCCAATGCCCTCAAACTCGGGTTGGACGAACTCGGGCCGACGGCGCTGGAGTCGGAAAAACCGGTGCGCATCAGCACAACCTGCACCGTGTTCGCGGAAGCCGAGGTGCTTTCCTGGCTGGGCAAGGGCAAGAAAGTTGAAGACATTCTCTGGGGCGTACATCAGTCAATCGCCTCGCGCACTTTGGGTCTGTTGCGCCGCGTCGGTATAGAGGACGAGATCACCTTCACCGGCGGCGTGGCGAGGAACGTCGCCATGATCGAGGCTCTCGCCGAAAAACTTGAGAGAAAGATGAACATCAGTGAGGAGTCCCATTACATGGGAGCTCTGGGTGCCGCCATGTTCGCCATGGACAGCGCCATGGCCGGCGAAGAACGGGCGATCAAGAAGGAGGTAGCTTAGCCATGACCTATACAATGGGAATGGACATCGGTTCGACCTACACCAAGGTCGTAGTTCTGGACAGCAATGACGAAATTTTGGGCTATAGCATGATGGCTACCGGGTCGAAGCTGCAAGAAGCCGCATCGGGAGCGTCGGAAGAGGCACTCAAGAAGGCCGGGATTAAAAGGAAAGATATCGCCTATTGCATCAGCACCGGTTACGGTCGGCATCAGTACGCGGATACGGACCTTCCCGTCACCGATTTGACGGCGACGGCGCGGGGAACCTCGTTCCTGTTTCCGGGCACACGGACGGTCCTTGATATTGGCGGCCAGACGATGAAGGCAAGTCGCATCGACCCGGCGAAGAAGGTGCAGACATTTAGGCTCAACGACAAGTGCGCCTCGGGCACCGGCATGTTCCTGGAAAAGACCGTGCGCTATATGGGCTATGGCACCGAGGATATCGGTGGCCTATTGAAGTCGGCAAAGGAAGCCGTGCCGATTTCAGGCGTCTGCACGGTGTTCGCTGAATCCGAAGTGATCAACCATCTTTCCAACAGCGTGCCGCCGGAAGACATCATGTACGGCGCCAGCCTCTCCCTCACCAAGCGCTCGGTGCAACTTTTGAAACGCATCAAGGTGGAACCGGAGGTAACCTTGGTCGGTGGCATCATGCGCTGGGACACCATGCCGATCGCAATCCGCGAGGAGTTGGGTTGTGATGTCAACGTGCCCGAAGGCGATCTGCCGCAATTCACCGCCGCTCTGGGCTGTGCGATTCTGGGGCACCTCCGGCTCGATAAGCTGGGGGAGGAAGGGGCCAAACCCGAAGAAAGAAACGTGGCCTAAACCGGGGTCAAGCTGGAGACCAGGGCGGCGGAGCAGAAAAGTGTAGGGGAGGACTGATTCATGGACCGCAAAGAAGGAGGCTGTGCGACCGGACCCGGTGATGAGTCCTCGAATCTTGAACTCGTTCCCGGCGCCGAGTTGCCCCACGACCAGACCTTGATCGCCGAAGGTTGGGAATGGCGTGCTAATGCCGATGAACGGCGCAGCCGGGAGATGTACGACACCTATACGGAGCTCGGCTTCGAGGTCAGGCTCGAGTCGGTGGACGCAAGCGCCCTGTGCGAGGCTTGCGGTGGCTGCAAATCCGCCTTTGAGGGGTTCAGCGCGGTTTACGTCCGCAAGAAACCGTCCTCTGCCTGAGCTTGGCGGTACCGTCCGGCGCATTGAAGGAGAATCACATGGTCGCCTATGCGGTTGTCATCCTGGATGTTGAAGACCGGAGTTGGATCGCGGAGTACGTGCCGGCGGTTCGCGAGATCGTCAAGAAGCACGGCGGCCGCTATCTGGTACAAACCAACAAGGTGGAACAGATCGAAGAAGCGGGCCTGACGCCGACCGATCTGGTGATCGCAGAATACCCTTCCGTTCAGCACGTCAAGAATTTCTACGAAGATCCGGATTACGAGCGGCATTTGGCGGCGCGCAAAGCCGGTTCGACCACCAGTTTCCTTATTGCTGAAGGTGTCTGAAGGGCGTTGTCAAGATGCCCGCCTTTGACCCCGGGGAGCTTTCCTTTGGCTGCTATTCCCTTTCTGGATGACTCTCGTTTTTCGCGACGTTGTTATCGCGATT
>CAYOOG010000188.1:0-3545 GCA_964405515.1 uncultured Alphaproteobacteria bacterium
CTGTCAGCTTTGGCTGTTCCTGTATGAAGACGCCCCCGGCGGAATTTACCGTGTTGCTCACGTGGAGGAACACAGTACGGCGGAGGGAGCGGGCACGGCGGATAGCAACCGCTGTTACGCGTCTTTGCTTCCTTGATCAGCTTGAACCTTCCCGCTCCCCCGGTCTAACCACCCTTGGAGAATTGCCACTGCCTCCCGCGCCCCCTTCCCATCCACCCGATGAGGGTACCCTTGGGGTGGATGGGAAGGGGGCGCGGGAGGCTTCCAGGCATTATTCCAGAGTCTTGGCGCCGTAACCGCACTGTTTGGCCACAACGCAGACCGGGCAATCGGGCTTGCGGGCCTTGCAGACATAGCGCCCATGCAGAATGAGCCAATGGTGGGCGTGCTGCAGGTACTTCTTTGGCACCCGGGCGAGCAGGGCCTCTTCCACTTCAACGGGGGTCTTGCCGGGGGCTAGGCCGGTGCGGTTGCCGACCCGGAACACATGGGTGTCCACGGCAATGG
Source organism: uncultured Alphaproteobacteria bacterium (assembly GCA_964405515.1). Classification (GTDB taxonomy): domain Bacteria; phylum Pseudomonadota; class Alphaproteobacteria; order JAPYRI01; family JAPYRI01; genus CAYOOG01. Next base: position 508 of record CAYOOG010000188.1, read on the forward strand.
TCGGCTCCCCGAAAGCCATGTTGAGCACGACGTTTGCCGTCTTGCGCCCGACGCCTGGAAGTTCTTCCAGGGCCGCCCGGTCACGGGGCACTTCGCCGCCGTGCTCTTCGATCAGCATTTTCGAGAGCCCGATGACGTTCTTGGCCTTGGTGTTAAAGAGGCCGATGGTCTTGATCTGGGTCTTCAGCCGGGCCTCACCGAGCGCCAGCATCCCCGCCGGCGAATCGACCTTGGCAAACAGCGGCTTGGTGGCCTTGTTCACGCCTACGTCGGTGGCCTGCGCCGAAAGCACCACGGCCACCAGCAGGGTGTAGGGATTGACGTGCTCCAGTTCGCCTTTGGGCGCGGGCCGTTCCTTGGCGAGCGCCGCAAAGAATTTCTCGATCTGGTGTTTCTTCATTAAAGGCCGAGGACATCCGCCATGGCGTAAAGGCCGGGGCCGCGCCCCTTTGTCCAGAGCGCCGCGCGCACCGCGCCGCGGGCGTAAATAGTCCGCGATGTCGCCTTGTGGGTGAGCTCAATGCGTTCGCCGTCGGCGGCGAAAATAACGCTGTGGTCACCCACCACGTCGCCGCCGCGAAGCGAGGTAAAGCCGATTGTGCCGGGATCGCGGGCGCCCGTGTGGCCGTCGCGGCCGCGCACAGCCGCTTTGTCCAGGTCGACGCCGCGTGCTTCAGCCGCCGCCCGACCGAGGGCGAGCGCCGTCCCGGACGGCGCGTCCACCTTATGGCGGTGGTGTATTTCGAAAACTTCAATGTCGTACGCCGGATCCAAAATCGCCGCCGCCTGGGCGGTGAGTTGCATGAGCAGGTTCACGCCAAGGCTCATGTTGGCGGCCTGCACCACGGCGACTTCCTTGGCCGCTGCCTCGATGGCTGCCTGCTGGTCCACTTTCAGCCCCGTGGTGCCGACGACAAAGGCGCAGTTATTGGCGGCGGCCAAGGCCGCGTGCGCGGCGCTGGCGGCCGGGGCGGTGAAATCAATAACGGCATCCGCCCCCGCGAACAGGGCGGCGGCGTCCTCAGTGGCGCAGACGCCACAGGGCTCAAACCCGGCCAATTCACCAAGGTCGCGGCCAAGCGCTCCGCTGCCGGATGCTTCCGTACCGCCGGCCAGCGCAGCGTTGGGAGTGGCCGTCACTTCCGTAATCAGGGCTCGGCCCATGCGCCCAGCGCAGCCGACAATGCCTATTTTCAAGTCCGCCATGGCAAGACCTCTTTAGAAACCGGCGGCAATGTAGCAATTTTGTGAGGCGTGGGATAGATGAGCGCAATCGATCGAGGGCTATCTATTCTTTCAGCTCTTCCCAAAGTTCTTTGACCTTGGCGAAGAAGCCCGCGGATTCCGGGCTGTTGTCGTCCTTTTCCCCGGCGAATTCCCGCAGCAGCTCTCTTTGCCGCTTGCTCAGATTGACCGGTGTTTCGACCACGGTCTGCACCAGCATGTCACCATATCCGGCGCTGCGGATCACCGGCATGCCCTTGCCTTTGAGGCGGAATTGCCGGCCGGCCTGGGTGCCGGCGGGGATCGATACGCGGACGCGGCTGCCGTTTAAATTGGGTACTTCGATTTCGCCGCCGAGGGTCGCCGTCACCATGTCGATGGGCACCCGGCAATAGATGTGCGCGCCGTCGCGCTGGAAAAGTTCGTGGGGGCGGACCGAGAGAAAAATATAAAGGTCGCCGGGCGGTCCGCCACGCACGCCCGCCTCGCCTTCGCCCGCAAGGCGGATGCGGTTGCCATCATCGATGCCCGCCGGAATATTGACGGAAAGGTTCTTTTCCTGTTGCACGCGCCCGGCGCCGCGGCATTCGCCGCAAGGCTCGGCAATGACCTGGCCGGCGCCGTTGCAGGCCGGGCAGGTGCGTTCGATGGTGAAAAAGCCCTGCTGGCTGCGCACCTTGCCGTGGCCCTGGCAGGTCGGGCAGGTCTTGGGGGCGGTGCCCGGCGCCGCACCGCTGCCGTCGCATTCCTCACAGGACACCGACGTGGGCACGCGCACGTTCGTTGTCTTGCCGGCGTAGGCTTCCTCGATGGAGATTTCCAGATTGTAACGTAGGTCGGCGCCACGGGTGGCCTGGCTGCGGCCACGCTGCCCTCCCATGAAATCACCGAATAAGTCATCAAAGACGTCGGCGAAGCTGCCCGAAAACCCGCCGCCCTGGCCCGAGCCGTCGAATGCCGCATGGCCGAACTGATCGTAAGCCGCGCGCTTTTCATCGTCCTTCAGAATTTCGTAAGCGGCGGATATTTCCTTGAACTTATGCTCGCACTCGGCGTCGCCCTGATTTCGGTCGGGGTGATACTCCTTGGCCAGTTGGCGATACGCGCGTTTGATGTCGGCGGCGGCGGCATCGCGCTCCACACCCAGCACGTCATAAAAGTCGGCCTTGGACATTAAAACGCTCTAGCCCTCACTCCGCCCGGACGGCAACCTCGCCGTACCGTGCCGGAAAATCCCTTAGGCGGATTTTTCATCCCCATCATCGTCGACTTCCTCGAAGTCGGCATCCACCACATCCTCGTTGGCGGCCTCACCGTCGCCACCGGCATCTTCACCGGATTCGGCGCCGGCCTCCGCCGCCTCGGCTTCTTCCGCCTGGGCTTTGTAGACCGCTTCGCCCAGCGCCATCGAGGCCTGCGTTAAGGCTTCGACCTTGGCCTGGATGTCCGCCAGGTCTTCGCTTTCCTTGACGCCCTTTACGGCTTCCATGGCCTCTTCGATCTTCTGCTTTTCCTCGTCGCTGATCTTGTCGCCATGTTCCGTGAGAGTCTTCTCCGTGGCGTGGACCAGACTATCAGCCTGATTGCGGGCCTCGACCAGTTCACGCCGCTGCTTGTCTTCGCTGGCGTGCTCTTCCGCCTCCTTGACCATGCGATCGATATCGCCGTCCGACAGACCGCCCGAGGCCTGGATGCGAATCTGCTGCTCCTTGCCCGTGCCCTTGTCCTTGGCCGAGACGTTGACAATGCCGTTGGCGTCAATGTCGAAGGTCACCTCGATCTGCGGCACGCCGCGCGGCGCCGGCGGGATACCC
>CAYOOG010000189.1:0-3544 GCA_964405515.1 uncultured Alphaproteobacteria bacterium
AGAATGCGCCAAATCCTCTCTTTCGTCCCGGACCACTTTTAAGGGTGCAGGTCATCGCCCCGTTGCCGCACTACGTTGGTTAATGCGGCGAACTGATTGTCTTCGAGACAATTTACGCTGGTACGGAAGAGCAAACATCCGTCAGAAATACTCGATTGAAATGGCCATGAGTACGGATCATGGGACGCAAAAACGCCCTGCCACGCCTTCTTCGCGGCTTCTTTTTCTTTTCTCGAAGACAGAGCCGTAATGCCGTTCGTCATCAGAGCCCACCCCCTCCACCAAACCTCGCCCACGCGCCACGGTAGCACGTGCGCGTGGCGGACTCTAGCGGGAGTGAGTAATGGTGGGGGCGAGCGGTGGCCTCCAGGGGCAGGGATAAGGCGCGTTGGACAAGAGCGAGTGAAACCTCGCCCGAACCCTTGATGGTTGCCGATCGCGCCGCCATGGGGTACTAGAAAGCCCATAAGAACAGGGAAAATGGGATGGGGAAGGCTGTATTCGTGAGTGGATGCCCGGTGCCGGATCGGCGCCAAGCCCTTGTTTTCCTTAAAAAATTCCTGGTTTTGGGCGCTCTTGCCGTGGTCATGGCCGCGCCCCTAGCCGCCGCGGTAGCGACCCCCGCATTAGCCGGCGGGGCCGCCGCCGCCTCACCCGTTCTGGTGGCCGCGCCCGGGCAAAAGCCCCAGCCCTTCGAGGCGACCGTCGCCCAACTGACGGCGTCGCCCCTGCCCCAGCTTCTCTCCGCCGCCGACGCCGAGCGTTACACCAATATCTTCAGCCTTCAGACCGCCGGAGACTGGCCCCAGGCCGACCGGCTGATGCGCCAACTGGAGGATCGCCTGCTCATGGGGCACGTGCTGTTCCAGCGCTACATGCACCCGACCAAGTACCGCTCCTCCTTCGATGAACTCTCGGCCTGGATGTCGCGCTACGCCGACCACCCGAGCGCCAGCCAGATCTACCGACTGGCCCTGAAGCGCAGGCCCAAGAACGCCGCCTACCCGAAAAAACCCATCACCAAAGGCACGCGCGGCATCGGCACCGCGCCCAAGAGCGCGGTATACGAATCCCCCCGGCGGCGCAACGCCGCCCAACTTCGCAGCGTCCGGGCCTACGAGCGCGAGATCAAACGCCACGTCAAAAGGGGCGCCCCGACCCGCGCCTTGACGGTGCTATCCAGCGAACCGGCGCGGGCGCTCCTTGACCCGGTGGAGACGGACAGGCTGCGCGCGCGCATCGCCACGGGGTATCTGCGCGCCCACAAGATTGAAAAAGCGCTCTCCCTGGCCGCCACCGCCGCCAAGCAATCCCGCGCCTATGCGCCCGACGCCGACTGGACGGCGGGCCTTGCCGCCTGGCGTCTCGACCGTTACGGCCAGGCGGCGGAGCATTTCGCGGCGCTCGGGGCGTCGAAAACGGCGAAGGAGAAACAGGTTGCCGCCGGGGCTTTTTGGGCGGCGCGGGCCTTTGTCATGGCGCGCAGCCCCGATCAGGTGGTCCCGGCGCTCGCCGCCGCGGCGCGGCACCCGCGCAACATATACGGCCAGATGGCGGCGCGGCTTTTGGGCCGCCATGCCGACTTCGACTGGCGCACGCCGCCGCTGGATCAGGGCGGCCTCGCCAGCCTCATGGCCCGGCCCGAGGTGCGCCGCGCCATGGCGCTCGCCGCCGTTGGCCAACAGCACCGGGCGGAAACCGAACTGCGGCTGGCTCACGGGCGCGGCCGGGCGGGCGACGACGGCGCGCTTTTGGGGCTGGCGGCGCGGCTTGACCTGCCGGCGACGCAGTTGCGGCTCTCTGAAAAGGTCGTGGACGAAAACGGCCGCGCTTACGACAGCGCGCTCTACCCCCTGCCCGACTGGCGGCCCAAGGGCGGCTTCACCATCGACAAGGCCCTGGTCTATGCCGTGGTGCATCAGGAAAGCCGCTTCAACGCCTGGGCCAAGAGCCGCTCCGGCGCCCGCGGCCTGATGCAGTTGATGCCGCGCACGGCGAGCTATATCGGCCGCGACCGGTCTTTAAGATGGTCCAACCGTTTCCGGCTTTACGACCCGGACTTCAACATGAAACTCGGCCAGCGTTACCTTGCCTATCTCGCCAAGTCGAAGAATCTGCCCGACGATCTGGCGGCCATCGCCGGGGCGTACAACGGCGGGCCGGGAAATCTGTCGCGCTGGCTCAAGGCCATGGACCACCAGGACGACGTGCTGCTGTTCATTGAAAGCCTGCCGAGCAACGAGACCCGGGGCTACGTCAAGAAAGTGCTGGCCTATATGTGGATCTACCGCAGGCGACTGGCCCAGCGCACGCCCTCGCTCACCGCCATGGCGATGGGAAGCTGGCCGCGCTACACTGCGTTGGACGCCAAACCGCTGAGCGTAGCCGCCAAGTAAACGCGCCCGGCCGGCGGCCCCAAACTCACGATCAACATCAGGATACGCCCATGTCGAAAATTACCGGCGACCGCCCTTTCCTGCCCGTCTCCATTGCCGTGATGACGGTTTCCGATTCCCGCGAGCTGGCCGATGACCGGTCCGGCGACGTGCTGGTCGGCCGCATCGAAGAGGCCGGGCACAAGCTCGCCGGCCGTGCCGTCGTCAAGGACGAGGTCGAGCAGATTCAGGCGCAGCTTAAAACCTGGATCGCCGACGACGGCGTGGACGTGGTGATTTCAACCGGCGGCACCGGGGTGACCGGCCGCGACGTGACGCCCGAGGCCTTCGAGGCGCTTTACGACAAACAGATCGACGGCTTCGGCGAGCTCTTCCGCATGTTGAGTTATGAAAAGATCGGCACCAGCACCATCCAGTCCCGCGCCACGGGGGGCGTCGCGGTTGGGACTTATCTGTTCGCGCTACCGGGTTCGCCCGGCGCCTGTAAGGACGGCTGGGACGGCATCCTCGCGGACCAGCTCGACTACCGCCACAAGCCCTGCAATTTTGTTGAGCTCATGTCGCGGCTGACCGAGCATTTGGATTGAGGGGGAAACTCTTGAATCCCCGGGCTTAATGATATTCATTGTATATCTTGAATGGTTATGGAGATTAGGCGATGCGAGCCCGAATATCCAAGTGGGGCAACAGCTTAGCAGTCCGATTGCCCAAGGCGGCGGTGGAAAGCCTGCGGGTGAATGAAGGCGAGGCGGTTGAGGTGATGATCGAAGATGATGCTCTTATCATCCGCTCGGCGGCCCCTCGTTATCGCCTTGAGGATTTGGTCGCCGGGATTACCGCGGATAACCAGCCCGAGACCATCGAATTTCCGCCTGTTGGCGAGGAATTACTGTGAGCGACCTGCCGGACGTGGGCGATCTTACCACAGTCGCGATGTCGATTGGTCGCTTCAGTGGCTGCCGGGGCCGTGGGCCATGTCTGCTCATGCGTGCAAAGCGGACATCATTTGGGGGGTGGGAAGGATGTGCGTGATGTCTGCTTATAGCCATAAGCGGACACGGGGTCTGACTCTCGCTATTGGGCGGAAATATGACGTGACCTGCACCCTTAAAAGTGGTCCGGGACGAAAGAGAGGATTTGGCGCATTC
>CAYOOG010000190.1:0-3540 GCA_964405515.1 uncultured Alphaproteobacteria bacterium
TTCCTCATGACAAGTACGTTGGATGCCCTGCGCGCCAGCCAAGCCATGATGCTCGGCATACGCGCCTTGGCACTCATTGAGGGACGGCTTGCGCCTACTGCGGACGATGTGTGCAGGTTGGCCGCACCGATGCTGCGGCATCGCATGGCACTCAATTTTTCTGCCCGTGCCGAAGGCGTCACTCTGCAGCAGGTTATCGAAAGTTTGACGGACCGCCTGGCTAAATAGAGAGCATGGCTAAGCCAGATCAGACCTTCCTGAATTTGCGGCTACCCGCCGAGGAGTTGGCGAGTCCACTTCCAGCATTACTTGTTGAGGCAAGACGAATCGCGGACAACGTTGCGCATGGCGAGCACGGGCGACGACGCGTGGGGCGTGGTGAATCTTTTTGGCAGTTTCGACGCTACCAGAGCGGTGACCCTGCCTCGGCTATCGATTGGCGACAGTCGGCGCGGTCGCAGCCAGTCTATGTGCGAGAGTCAGAATGGACGGCAGCGCAGAGTTTGTGGATCTGGATCGACCTTTCTCCATCCATGAATTTCAAGTCAGACCAAGCGGAACATACTAAGTTGGACCGAGCCGGATTGATTGGTCTTGCACTTGCATCGCTACTGGTTCGCGCCGGTGAACGTATCGCCGCGCTGGGCTTCAATCGGACCGCTTACAGCGGTAGCGCCGCTGTTGAGCGCTTCGCGGCCACACTGGACAAAGTGCGATCAAGTGATCGAGCGAGTCTCCCGGAAGTGGTCGACCTGCCCCAAAATGCGCAGATTGTTCTTCTCGGGGACTTCCTGTCGCCGGTGAATGACACCACGCGGATGATCAAGGGATTTTCCAAGAAGGGCATTTCCGGACACATGCTGCAGATTTCGGATCCGGCGGAACAGTCATTGCCCTATGCCGGAAAAGTAAGATTTCTAGCTTCGGAGGACGAGGATGAATATGTAGCCGGCCGTGTTGAGAGCTTGAGGCCGGCCTACCGGGAGCGGAGAAGAACGAGGAACCTCGCGCTTTCCAATGTGGCTGGAAAGGCCGGCTGGACCTTCGCCACATATCGAACTGACAATCCGGTCCAAACGGCTCTGCTTGCACTTTATCGCCAGTTGGTTGAGCGGCACACCTCGGCAGACCGGTTCAAGTGAACGCGATGACCCTAGGTCCCTTGACGTTCACTCATCCCTGGATGCTCGCTGCCTTGGCCCTGTTACCGATCATCTGGCTAATGTTGAGAGTAATCCCACCCGCGCCTAGACGAGTCCTCTTTCCTCCGGTTCGCCTGCTGAAAGGCCTTATCAATCGGGACGAGGTATCAACTAAAACACCACCCTGGGTCGCCGCTTTGCGCCTGCTTGCGATTATTATTGCTGTTATGGCGCTGGCCCACCCTCTGATGGACGCTGCCTATCCCCTTAGGGGCTCCGGGCCACTTGTCATCGTGATCGATGATGATTGGCCGGCCGCGCCCAATTGGCAATACCGCGCGGAAGAAATGCTTCACTTGGTAGACGAAGCGGAACGCTCCGCAAGACCCGTCATTCTGCTTCGGACGACGCCGTCGGATCCATTGCGGCCCGGCAAGCTCTTGCTACCTACCGAGCCTTTGTCGGCCACGGAGGCACGCACAATTGTTCAGGGGGTTGCGCCCAAGCCGTGGCGGGCGGACCACGTTGCGGCACGGGCCGCACTTGATCAGTTAGACAATCTCCAACGATCCGACATTGTCTGGTTGAGCGATGGTATCGATCACGGAGAAGCTGGCAGGCTGGCGACCAGACTACAGCAATTGGGTACACTACATATCGTTACCGATCCCCTTGATCGTATGCCTTACGCATTGCTTCCATTGGACGATGTCCCAACCGGCATCGTGGCGACGGTGCGGCGCGTTCATTTAGCAGCGGTTACCGACCGGGCCGCCGCCGTGATGGTCCGCGCGCTGAAAAAGAATGGCCAGCTACTGGCTCAATCCCGCGCAAGCTTTGAAGAGGGCGAAAGTACGGCTAGCGCAGTACTTGAATTGCCGTTGCAGGTGCGCAATCAAGTGAGCCGAGTTGATATCGATGGCGCTAATTCCGCGGGCGCAACAGTTCTTCTCGATGAGCGCTGGCATCGAAAGCCGATTGGCTTGGTGGCCACAACAGTGAACGAAAATCAAGAGCCGCTCCTGTCGGACTTGCATTACCTGGAAAAGGCGTTGGCTCCAAGAGGCGAAGTGCGAAAAGGCGAAATTGAAGAATTACTGTCGCAGGATCTGGCTGTAATGGTTATGGCGGATATCGGCCGCGTCGCCGAGGGAAACCTCGACCAGCTCTTGGCTTGGTTGGACAAGGGCGGGGTTGTTGTGCACTTCGCCGGCCCGAATGTGGGCACGACGACCATTGACATCGATCCTGCAATCAGACCGGACCCCTTACTGCCCGTGCCTCTACGCGCAGGTGGGCGAACATTGGGCGGAGCACTTACCTGGGAACAGCCTGCCCATTTGAGGGCCTTCGACGAGGCCAGCCCGTTCCATGGCTTGGTCGTTCCACCCGAGGTAACGGTGAATCGCCAGGTGCTTGCCGAGCCCGATAGCGGACTCCAAAACAGAACCTGGGCAAGACTTAACGACGGCACACCCTTGGTTACCGCTGAGCAGCGGGGCAAGGGCTGGCTGGTGTTTTTTCACACCTCGGCCGGCCCCGCTTGGACCAGCTTGCCTTTTTCTGGTCTTTTCGCCGAAATGCTGGGCCGGCTTGTGGATTTGGGACAAGGGTTCGCGGGGGCCTTACCGAACCGGCTATTGCGACCGATGGCAAGCCTGGACGGGTATGGTGAATTGGGAGCCCCCAGTCCATCAGCCCTGCCGCTTCGCGCATTGGAGACTGGGAGTACATTGGCGAGCCCGCGCCATCCGCCCGGGTTCTACGGCTCGGACGCGTATCGATTGGCCATAAACGTCACGTCGAAAGACGAGACCCTAATACCGCTTAGCGGATTTCCTGCTGGCACCCTTTGGAGTCACTACAGAAATGTCAATGAGACGGATCTCATGCCATGGCTGCTAGCCCTGGCCCTTGTGCTGATCCTTGTGGATTCGGTGGTCACGTTGGGAATGAAAGGATTGTTGCAACCTATTAGGCAGCCCCTGACACGGAGCATGTTGCTATTCACGCTTAGCGTTGCGGTATGGCCGAGCACCGTTGAAGCGCAAGGTGTTGATGATGAATTCGCCTTGAAAGCCTCGCTGGATACGCGGCTTGCCTATGTCATCACCGGTGATCCCGCAGTAGATCAAATGAGTCACGCGGGCCTTGCCGGCCTTACCAGAGTATTGGTTGCAAGAACCTCGGTCGAGGCGGCAGAGCCTCTTGGTATCGACCTTGAGCGACACGATTTGACCTTCTTTCCACTTCTGTATTGGCCAATGTCGGATGCTCAGGACGATCCCTCGCCAAAAGCGGCGACCAAGATCGAGTCTTTTATGAAAAATGGCGGCACAATCCTGTTTGATACCAGAGATCAACGGGCCGTCGGCGAGACCTTGACAACAAGCGCTGG
>CAYOOG010000191.1:0-3536 GCA_964405515.1 uncultured Alphaproteobacteria bacterium
GAATGCGCCAAATCCTCTCTTTCGTCCCGGACCACTTTTAAGGGTGCAGGTCACTTTTGCTCGGCCAGTTGTATCGGACTGGCCCTTTCCCGTGGGCCGGAAGGCATCGCCGGCGTGTACCGGGCGGATTTGATAGGCGGCGGTGCCGGCGCCGCGGCGATCATCGGCCTGTTGTTCCTGCTGCCGCCCGGCGACAGTCTCAGGATAATCGGCGCGCTCGGGCCGTTGGCGGCGGCCATTGTGGCCTTGGGCGGCTTGGAGACGCGCCGTTACGCTGCCGCCCTCCTATTGCTTGTGGTGGTCTGTCCGTTTCTCTGGCCCGAGAGTTGGGTGACACTGCGCCCATCAACCTACAAGGGGCTCAGCCTGGCGCTCCAGGCTCCGGATTCCAGGATCATCGCGGCGCGGTCCAGCCCCTTGGGTCAGATCTCCGTCGTCGACAGCCCAAGGGTGCCGATCCGACACGCCCCGGGGCTGAGTCTCGGCGCCAAGCATGGCCCCGGTGAACAATTGGGGCTGTTCGTGGACGGTGGCGCCAGTGGTGCCGTCACGCGCTTCGACGGTAACACTGCCGCGCTCGCCTATCTTGGCCAGCAGACCGCTGCCCTGCCCCATTTCATCATCCCCGAGGCGCGGGTTCTTGTTCTGGGTGCCGGAGGCGGCGCCGACGTGTTGCGGGCCCTTGCCTACGACGCCCAGTCGGTCGATACGGTGGAACTCGACCGGCGACTGGTCGATTTGCTGCGCGGCGAGTTGGCGTCTTACGCCGGCCATATTTATGAGCATCCTCGTGTGCAAATCCACGTTGCCGAGGCGCGCAGCTTTGCCGAGAGCAGCCGGGAGAGCTGGGATATTATTCAACTGGCGCTCCTCGATTCCTACTCGGCCTCTACTGCCGGGGTGTTGTCGCTTAAGGAAAGCCCGCTCTACACCGTCGAGGGCCTAAGTAGCTTTCTTAGCCGACTGACCCCCGGCGGGCTGTTGTCGGTTACCCGCTGGCTGCGCGTGCCGCCACGGGACGGGCTGAAACTGTTCGCCACGGCAGTCGCCGCGTTGCGCCAGATGGGTGTAAGCGATCCCGGCGCGCACTTGGCCATGATCCGTGGCTGGAGCACGTCAACATTGTTGGTCAAGAACAGCGCGCTCTCGGCAACAGAAGTCGCCGCCGTACGGCGTTTCGCCGCGGAGCGGTCCTTCGACCTGGCCTATTTGCCGGGCATGAGCGGCGCCGAGGCCAACCGGCTTAATCGCCTCGACCGGCCCTATTTGTACGAGGGTGCAGTGGCGCTGCTTGGCAGCGGCGCGGCGCGGTTCCTCGCCGACTACAAGTTTGACGTGGCGCCGGCCACCGACGACCGGCCCTATTTCTTCCGCTTCTTCAAGTGGCGGCTGTTGCCCGAGGTATTGAAGGAGCGCGGGCGGGCGCTGATGGTACTGCTGGAAGGAGGCTACCTGGTGCAGGCGGTAACATTGATTCAGGCCCTGTTCGCCAGTGCGGTGCTCATTTTGCTGCCCCTGGCCTGGCTTAAGCCCGACCGGGACCCACGTACGAAATTGTCGGCGTGGCGTGTGGCGGTCTACTTTGGCGCTCTCGGCTTGGGGTTCCTCTTTGTCGAAATCGCTTTCATTCAGCGCTTCACGCTATTCCTGGGTCATCCCCTGTATGCCGTGGCGGTCGTCCTCGTCGCCTTCCTGTTGTTCGCCGGGCTGGGTAGCGGCGCGGCAACATGGCTTGCGGGCCGGGTGCGGTGTCTGTCCTTTGGGCCGCTACCGGTCATCGCGGGCGGTATTATCGTGCTCACCGCGGCTTATCTCGTTCTGCTTCCCATGCTCTTTTCCTCGCTGATATCCGCACCGCCCGCGATCAAGGCAATGGTCTCGGTTCTACTGATCGCGCCTCTGGCGTTCCAGATGGGCATGCCCTTCCCGCTCGGCCTTCAACGAGTCGCGGTCCAGGCTCCCAGCCTGGTGCCGTGGGCCTGGGGAATTAATGGTTGTGCTTCGGTGTTGAGTGCGGTGCTTGCCGGGCTGCTGGCGACCCATCTGGGCCTGATCGCGGTGCTGTTGCTGGCGATGGTGTTGTATGCCCTGGCGGCTGTGGCGTTCGCCCGTTGAGGTGGCGGCGGCTGCCTAGAGGTAGAAAGACAGGATCTGGTGGTTCTCGATCAGGCCGAAGATTGCGCCAATCACGCCGGCGGTCAACAGCCAGTTGCAGAGAGGTTGGTTGGACAGCCAACGCATGACAAAGGTTCCAACCGTGGTTACCGCGAGGGCTGTGAGAAGGGTCTGGACTGTGAGAATACTGGTGATATCCATTTTTCTGCTCCTGGGTCTCCAACTTTCCGCTTTCTCTTGGTTTTGTTCCGGTCTCGCCGGATTAACTGCAGAATGGGGGAAAACCGGGATTTTGGCTGTGGCGACAGTCACAGGAATGGGGCCGGGGCCCGGAAAAAGGCTCCAAGCGTGACCGCGATCACGGGATTTGCCCTGGCGCGCGCCAAACCCTGCAGAGGCGTGAAAAAACGACTCTGGCGTGGCATAATCGCCTTTGCTATATAAAGCGCCGCCCCGGCCCGCGGCGGGGTTCTGTTCCTCGGTAGCTCAGTTGGTAGAGCGAGCGGCTGTTAACCGCTAAGTCGTCAGTTCGAGTCTGACCCGAGGAGCCAACGTACTCAAGGGGTTGACCTTTTTCGGGTTAACCCCTTGTTTCGTTGAGTGACCATTAAGTGACCACTGGGACCAATTGTTCGCCCCCAAGAACCCCTCCTCCGGTCTACATATTGTATAAGCTGCCTGCCGGAAATTTTCGGAACAAAGAGACTAGATTGATGCCTGCCCCTAAACCAAAATCAGCCAAGAACACCGACGCCTATGTTGGCGCCCGGGTGAGAGGGCGCCGCATCCTGTTGGGTATGACCCAAACGGAGTTAGCCCGGTCCCTCGGTATTTCGTACCAGCAACAGCAGAAGTACGAGACCGCCGCCAATAGGATCAGCGCAGGCAGGCTTTACAACCTGGCCGGACTACTGGGCGTGGACGTGGCCTACTTCTTCGAGGGCGTGAAGCCAACTGCCGATCCGGGGCAACTGCCACACGGCGGGACCAGCAGGGCCGCCATCCAGTTCGTGCGCAACTTCGAGCAGATCGCCGACAAGGGCATACGACGTGCCGTGACAGCCCTTGTTAAGGCCCTAGCAGGTGCCAAGCGAAGAAGGGACTAAGTCCGCTCGCCCCGGGCGATCGGCGCTACATTATTCCTTGACTCCATTTTTTGCTGATACAGGATGAGGCCTAGCCTAATCCGCCCATTGGCATTTTTTTGGCAGCCAGTCCCGAGGTAAACATGCTTAGTTTTGATGATCCACAATTGTGGCGCCACGACCCAGATTCGTACTGCATCAGATTTAATGCGAGGCAAGATGGGGAAGTAATACTGTGCCGTGTTACCCGAAAGGCGCTGGACTACGGAAATGGGCGTAGCACGACGGACGGCAATAGGCTCGACGTAGCTAAGAGCAAAGCTGATGAAATTCTTC
>CAYOOG010000192.1:0-3533 GCA_964405515.1 uncultured Alphaproteobacteria bacterium
GTCGAGTACTAGCGCAACTCAATCCGCCTCCACTCACTCCCATTGATGCAGGCCACGTTCTTAACAGATCGTTTTACCTGATAAGCAGCTTTCCCGGCCGCTGGACGGGCGGCGAGATATGGGTGGAGAAGAATACCGGTCGCGCGAATCGCCGGGTCGCGTCAATTGTCGTGGGAGGGAATGATTGGGCGGCCGCATGGGCGTTGGATGTCGACAACAAACCACTAGTTGCCATCGTCCCAAACTCCCCCGGGCAGCGCGAATTGAGTTTTCGCTTCGGCATAAACTTGGTGATGTATGCGTTGACCGGAAATTACAAGGACGATCAAGTCCATTTGCCTGCTCTGATTGAGCGTTTGGGACAATAGCACGCGGAGCACGACAGTTGTGAGCCCGACAGACTTAAGCATAAGCCCTCAATTGCCACCGGTGATTCTTTTAGCACTGTCGGGCGTGGCTTTCTTGATTCTTGGCTATACGGCATGGCAGCGCTCGCGGGGAGTATGGTGGCGAATCATGGTCGTTACGGTTGGACTGGCAGCTCTAACCAACCCCACAATCATCAAGAAAGAGCAAGAAGCATTACCCGATATCGCCTTGGTCGTTGTTGATGACTCCGCCAGCCAAGGAATCGGTCGGCGAAGGGAGCAAGCTCAAGAGGCGCTCAAGCAGATTCAAGAAGAATTATTGCGGCAAGCGAATATTGAATTACTCACCGTTTATGTGGGCGGCCGGCGAGAAGACCCAGAGACACAGATGTTCGGTGAGATCGAAAGCGCCCTTTCGGAATTGCCCCTCGAGCGGTTATCCGGAATTATTCTGATCACCGACGGCCAGATTCACGACGCGTCCACTGCTGATCAGAATCGGATTCTAGCCGAAATTGGCGCTCCGGTTCACAGCCTTATTACCGGCAGCCCGAACGAAGTGGACCGCCGGCTTGTCCTCGAACAGGTGCCGAGCTACGGCATTATCGGGGAGGATGGCAGCATCAGGCTGCGCGTGGATGAAGGCCGCCCCCGTCAAGCGGGCCGTAGACCGGAAACGGTTGAAATCAAGGTCATACAAGACAATCGAGGCGATGAGACATACCAGCTCGAAATTGGGCACAGCTATGACATCCCCGCGCACGTAGAACACGGCGGTTCCACTGTGATTCAAATCGAAGTCGAGCCCGGCCCCATCGATCTGACGCCACTCAATAACCGCGTTGCGGTCTTGATAAACGGCGTTCGGAGCAGACTACGGGTTCTGCTGATCTCCGGCGAAGCTCACGCCGGTGAGAGAACTTGGCGAGGGCTGCTGAAAGCCGACCCCTCGGTAGACCTCGTGCATTTTACAATTCTCAGACCACCGGAAAAACAGGATGCGACGCCGACACGGGAGTTGTCTCTTATCGCCTTCCCGACCAGGGAGTTGTTTGAAGAAAGGCTGGACGAATTCGACCTTATCATCTTCGACCGTTTTCGCCGGCGCGGCGTTCTGACCTCCGCTTACTTGGATAACGTCGCCGACTACGTGACCAAAGGCGGCGCTGTCTTGAGCGCAGCAGGACCGACTTTTGCGACGGCCTTGAGTCTTTACGCCACGCCTTTGTCCCGGGTCCTGCCCGGCCACCCAACGGGCCTAGTTATCAAAGGCGGTTACCGGCCGGAATTGACCGAGGATGGTCGGCGCCATCCGGTGACCGCCGAGCTCCCAGGGAGCGGCGATTCGGGGCGAAAGTGGGGCCGTTGGTTCCGCTTGATCGACGTAGAGGCATCGAGTGGAAACGTTTTGATGAAGGGCACCGACGGCAAGCCTGTTTTGTTGCTCGACCGGGTTGGCAAGGGACGGGTCGCGCAACTGCTTTCCGACCATGCCTGGCTTTGGACGCGGGGATTCGAAGGCGGCGGCCCGCAGGCAGAGTTGCTGCGCCGGCTTGCGCATTGGCTAATGAAGGAGCCCGACCTTGAGGACGACCTCTTGAGGGCAACTTCCGAAGGAACGCGCCTGACGATTACACGGCGCACTCTTTCTCCAACATCACGCCCGGTTACCGTGACTTCGCCTTCCGGCGTCAGTCGCACAATTGATATGAAGGAAGACCGGGCGGGACTATCCAGGGCAGACCTGGAGATAACGGAAAGCGGATTATACGAACTTGATGACGGCCATTTACACGCCTTGGTCGCTGCCGGTTCGCCCCGGGGAAAGGAATTTTCGGACCTTCGGGCTACCGACGAGATACTGAGACCAGTCACGAAAATGCTCCATGGAACAACAGCTTGGCTATCAGAGGCCGACCCTCTCAAGGTAAGCGTACCCGATATCCGACTGTTGCCGGAAGGACATGCCATGTATGGCCGCGACTGGATCGGCCTGCGCCGCAACGATCAATTTAAGGTAGGAGGAATATACCAAGTGCCGCTTCTGCCGTCTGCGCTTGTTCTGGTCTTGACCTTAGGCGGCCTTGTTTTGGCTTGGTATCGAGAAGGACGCTAACAGAGCCGGATCAAGGGGACGGTACATCAGTCCGCCGTCGTCGATGCTTGCCCGTGTTAACGGCTTCAAGGGCGCGACGATCTTTACCGAAATTGGATTCATCAAGCAAGGTAGCAAGAGAAATGACGTTTCGGTCACCCGATACTTCTTCCCGCTCCAGAACCACGTGCTGCAGGGTCTCGCCTTTCGGCACGAATATGCGTTGAACGATCCAAATGGATGCCCAATGGCCAACCTTAAAAAATCGATCGCCAACCGTCACGGATTCATGGGTCGAATCATCGCTCACGTGTACCTCGTCAGTTTAATGCCTGGCACGATCTAATCGGCGGCCAATACCCGTATAGGAATGTTAATTCCGTTACCTTGTCAAGCTTCGCTATCCAGGGGCACGCCCTTGAAATCAGACTTCACGGTATTGAACAATTTCACCAATCATATCCGCAGCCGCACCTGGCGCTAACTCCCGCGCCAACAGACGTCGCGGGTCTTCCAATCCAGGAAGCAAGAGTTCGCTGGACTGCTCTCGTGAAAATCCGACGCGGCTGTAATAGGCCTGGTCCCCGACCAGCGCGACGCTCTTATGCCCAAGTTTCGCTGCTTCGCTCAAGGTCATTTCCATCAATCCGATTCCGATGCCCCTTCCTACATATTCTGGGTCAACTGCAAGTGGACCGAGCAATAACGATTTTGCCAGGCGAGCCGGCTGCCGATCATTTGCAATTGATACGCGCCAAAAACGTATAGCTCCACGCAGGGCTCCCTTCTCTCTCGCCACGTAGCAGAGTCGGGATTCGCGATGGGCGGCATCACGAAGCCGGTAGACCGCTTTTTCACGACGGCCCGGACCAAAAACAAGGTCATAAAGTGTTTCTAATTCAGCAGCATCTTTCGGCTGCTCGAGAGACGTCTCGATCATAGTGATTCCTCACTCGCAATTGGGACAAACGGGATCGAACGATCAAAGCCTGTTTGATCGTCGTCGCGGCAGACCCGTCCCACGTTTGAGCCGACAAGAAATCACCAGAAGCTCCCATCACAAAAGGGGG
>CAYOOG010000193.1:0-3515 GCA_964405515.1 uncultured Alphaproteobacteria bacterium
ATATGGTGGATTTAATGAGTCTGGACCCTAATCTTCTGACCGCAATTCTGGCCTCCCTGGTGATCGCCTTTTTCGACACCAGTATCGAGAAGCTGGTGGCTCTGGCCATACTCATGCCCATTGTCGCCTCCATGGGCGGCAATGCCGCCACTCAAACCATGACCGTGGCCGTGCGCGCCATCGCCACCCACGAACTCACGCCCGCGAACAGCTTGCGCATCGTTGCCAAGGAAGCCCTAGTGGGCGGCGTTAACGGCATCGTCTTTGCCGTTATCATGGGCAGCGTCGGTTGGCTCTGGTTTTCAGACCTGGGGCTCGGCCTGGTGCTGGGCGGCGCCATGATCGTCAATATGCTGCTGGCCGGTTTCGCCGGTGTTCTGGTGCCCCTGACCATGACCCGTCTCAATCTCGATCCGGCGGTGGGCTCGACCGTTTTTGTCACCACGATCACGGACGTTTTCGGCTTTTTGTCTTTCCTCGGGCTGGGTGCCTGGCTGCTGCTGTAGCGGGAGCAGCGGGCAAAAAAAATGTGCCGCAAACCCTTGCCCACCATGGGCTGGGGCGGCAATTGGGTTCGTTTCGTAATTTGCCGGTTTTTCCAATAAATACCAATAATTACAATTACTTACGAAGAATTGACGGTTGAGTTTCAGGTAAGTACTTGATTGTATTAAGATATTGGCGAAATGACTTTAGTGCGCCCAGGATTGCAGGCCATCGCTTTCGGCGGAAATTGTGTGCCAGTCGTGGCTGGCTGCAAAGGCGCGCAGGGCTTCGATCGCCGGGTTGGCCTCGGCGGCGCGCCAGACCAGCCCGACCGTACGGCCGACATCCAAATCGGCAATGGCAATAAAGCTCACGCCAGGCGTGCGGTGGGACGGTGACATCATGGCGTGGCCCACACCCGCCGCCACGAGGGCCAGTGTCCAGGCGTCCTGATCGGTGCGGTAGATAATGTTCGGCCTGATCCGCCGGTCGGAGAACTGGCGCCGAGCGGCGTTATGAATTTCGCAGTGACGGCGCAGGATGAAAGGCTCACCCGACAGGTCGGCGAGCCGGACACTGGCCCGGCTGGCCAGACGGTGGCGTTCGGCCACGGCCAGATGGAGGCGCTCGCGGAAAAGCGGCACACTCCGGCGTCCGGCGTCGGCATCCTCGGCGGCGGCGTTGTCCGGCAGTTCGGTAATGGCAACATCGATACGATCCCGGCGAAGCCATGCGGAGAGTTCATCTCTGGTTCCGTCCAGAAGCTCCAGGCTGACCTCGCCATGGGCCTTGGCGAAATCGGCCAGCAGGCGGGCCAATCCGACGCCGCCGAGGCCCCTGAGCGCGCCAAGCCGGACGTGGTGGCCGGGATCGGCTTCGCGAAAGTCGGCCTTCGCGGCGTTGTATTCATGGACGATGGTGCGCGCCCGGTCGTGAAAACGGATACCCGCGGGGGTCAATTCGGCGCGGCGGCGGCCACGGTCAAAGAGCGCCGCGCCCAGTTCTTCCTCCAGTTTCTTGATGGCCGCTGAGAGCGTGGGTTGGGAGACATTGCTGCGTTCGGCGCCCTTGGTGAAGCTGCCCGTCTCTGTAATAGCCAGGAAATACCGAATCTGATGAAGGTTCATGGCTGTCTTTCGCCTGTAACGTCTGGAATTCAGCCGTTAATCTACCATAGAAAAAAACTATAGGAAATATAAAAATAAATGATTATGACTATGTATAGCTGGGGCCTATTGTCCCCGGCATGGGCACATTAGTCGAGACCTATCGGGGCGGCGTCCGGCCCCACGAGTTGGACCATATGGACCACTTGAACGTGGCTTCTTACGTGGCCAAGTTCGATGAAGGCTCCTGGAGTCTTTTTGCCCAAGCTGGGCTGACGCCCGACTTCGTTCGTGAAAACAATCGCGGCATGGCAGGTGTGGAGCAGAACATCCGCTACCTGCGCGAGGTGAGGGGCGGCGATCTTCTCAGAGTCCGCTCAGGGTTTCTTGAGGTCAAAGAAAAGGGCGCGCTGGTGTACCACGAAATGCTGGATCAGGTGACAGGCGAAATCGCGGCCACCATGGAACCAGAGCATTATCCAGCCAACTGGAACCAGTTGGCCGGACAATGCTCTTGCTGCCCTGCATTTCGATTTGGAAGCTCGCCGGGTTGTCGCCTTTTCCGACGAGTTTCGCGAACGTGCCAAGGAATTTCTTGTTGAACGCCCACCGGCTGACTGACACGGAGGATTTGACATGACCACGAGTGAATTCCCGACCCTCGATTTTGAGGTCGGGGAAACCGCCGATATGCTGCGTCAATCGGTTTTCGATTTTGCGCAGAAGGAAATCGCGCCCCGGGCAACGGAGATCGATAGGGAAAACGAATTTCCTGCCGACCTCTGGCGCAAGATGGGCGACCTGGGCATTCTCGGCGTTACCGCCGATCCGGAATACGGCGGTGCCGGCATTGGTTACCTGGAACATTGCCTGGCCGTTGAGGAAATCAGCCGCGCCTCGGCCAGCGTGGGGCTCAGTTACGGCGCCCATTCGAATCTCTGCGTCAATCAGATCAATCGCAACGGCTCACCCGAACAGAAAGCCAAGTATCTGCCCAAGTTGATCTCCGGTGAGTACGTCGGGGCGCTTGCCATGAGTGAGCCGGGCGCGGGCTCCGACGTGGTCAGCATGCGTATGCGGGCCGACAAGCGCGGCGACCGTTATATTCTGAATGGCAACAAGATGTGGATCACCAACGGCCCCGACGCCGACGTCTTGGTGGTCTATGCCAAGACCGACCTGGGTGCCGGCCCCGGCGGCATTACTGCTTTCCTGATCGAAAAGGGCATGAAGGGATTCTCGACCGCACAGAAGCTCGACAAGCTTGGCATGCGGGGCTCCAACACTTGCGAGCTCGTGTTCGAGGACTGCGAAGTGCCCGAGGACGCCGTCATGGGTGGCGAGGGCCGCGGTGTCAACGTGCTCATGAGCGGGCTCGATTTCGAGCGTGTGGTGCTTGCCGGCGGCCCCATCGGCATCATGCAGGCCTGCATGGACGTTGTGGTGCCTTACGTTCACGAACGCCAGCAGTTCGGCAAGCCGATCGGCACCTTTCAGCTCATGCAGGGCAAGCTTGCCGACATGTACACGACCATGTCCGCCTGCCGGGCCTATCTGTACGCAGTGGCCAGGGCCTGCGACCTGGGTTTGACTTCGCGCAAAGACGCTGCCGGCGTCATTCTCTACGCTGCGGAGAAAGCCACCTGGATGGCCCTCGAGGCCATTCAATGCCTTGGCGGCAATGGCTATATTAACGAATATCCCACCGGGCGCCTTTTGCGGGACGCCAAATTGTATGAAATAGGTGCTGGAACGTCCGAAATTCGCCGTATGCTGATCGGCCGCGAACTGTTCCTCGAAACCGCCTAATCCGAATAAACAGGAGACGAATAATGCTAGACGACCCCATCGTGATTACCGGCGCCGCGCGCACGCCCATGGGCGGCTTTCAAGGCGACCTAGGCGCCGTGGCGGCCCCTGATT
>CAYOOG010000194.1:0-3402 GCA_964405515.1 uncultured Alphaproteobacteria bacterium
CTTGATGTTCAAGGGCACCGATACACTGGCGAACGGCGAGTTTTCCAACATCGTGTCGCGCAACGGCGGGCAGCTCAACGCCTTTACCAGTTGGGACTACACGGCCTATTACGAAAAAGTGGCAATCGACCGACTTGAATTGGTCATGGGCCTGGAAGCCGATCGCATGGTCAATCTGGCGATCAACGAAGAAACCGTGTTGCCCGAGCGGGACGTGGTTCTCGAGGAACGCAATATTCGCGTCGAGAACGAACCCTCCGCGCTGTTTCGCGAGCAGATGATGGCGGCGCAATATCTTGCGCACACCTATGGCATTCCGATCATCGGCTGGAAGCACGAACTTGCGGCCCTAGGCCTTGAAAACGCGCTGACCTTTTACGACCGCAATTACGGGCCCAACAACGCCATTCTGGTGATCGCCGGTGATGTCACGCTGGAGTCCGTGAAGCCGCTGGCGGAAAAGTATTACGGCGGCATTGGTGCGCGTGAAACCGTGCCGCGCTTTCGACCGGCCGAGCCGCCGCAACTCGCGGCGCGGCGATTGGTCATGAGTGACGTGCGCGTTCGCCAGCCGATTTGGCGGCGCAGCTATCTGGCGCCGGGGTATCTCGCCGGAGATACGAAACACGTCTATGCCCTTGAGGTTCTGGCCGACGTCTTGGGCGGCGGCAGCACTAGCCGGCTCTATCGCGGCTTGATTGTCGAGCGAAAGGTGGCGGCTGCCGCCGGCGCCTGGTATTCGCCGGACGCCATTGATCTGCCGCGCTTCAACTTCTACGGCTCGCCTAACGCCGGTGGCGAGGTCGCGGATGTCGAAGCCGCCCTGGACGAAGTTGTGGCGCAGTTCTTGGCCGAAGGCGCGACCGAAAAAGAAGTCGAACGCTCCAAGAGGAGCCTGGTTGCCGCCGCCGTCTATGCCCGGGACAGCCTGATCGGATCGGCCAATCAATACGGAGCGGCCCTCGCCATGGGCATGACGGTGGAGCACGTTGAGGAATGGCCCGACCGCATAGCCGAAGTGACGGTGGAGCAGGTAAACGCCGCTGCCCGTGCGGTCCTGCGGCCGAAGAATTCAGTCACCGGCGCCCTATTGCCGGAGCTGACGGAGCCGTCGGAGGGCGAGGGACAATGAGGCCGGGAATTCCTCAATGGTCAACCGCCGGCCTGCTTCAGATCGTTGTGCTGGCGGTTCTGTGGGCCTTGCCGGCGTCGGCCACGGACGTCACCCGCGTGGTAAGCGCCAATGGCATTGAAGCCTGGCTGGTCGAGGAACATTCCATTCCCCTGATCGCCGTGGAGGTTTCGTTCCGTGGCGGTGGCGGCCTCGACCCGGCGGGCAAGGAAGGCCTCGCCATTCTCGCCTCAAGCCTTGTGGATGAAGGGGCGGGCGAGCTGGATTCATACGCTTTTCAGGAGCGGCTCGAAGACCTGGCCATCCGGCTTAACTTTTCAGCGAGCATGGAGAGCTTTTCGGGAAGCCTCAGGACCTTGACCGAAACCCGCGACGAGGCCTTTGATCTGTTGCGGTTGGCGCTAGGCGCCCCGCGTTTCGATGAGGAACCGGTGGAGCGCATCCGGCGGCAGGTAATCGCCGGTATTGTGCAAAAGCTTGAGGACCCCGGGCGCATCGCCCGCGAGACCTGGTACAATCAGCTCATGCCCGGCCATCCCTACGCCAGGCCCTTGCGCGGCACCCAGGAAAGCGTTGCCGCCATTACAGTTGATGACTTGCGCGAATTCGTGGCCGGCCGCTTTGCCCGCGACAACATGATGATCGCCGTTGTCGGCGACATCGACGCCGATACCTTGGCGAACTTACTTGATCAGACGTTTGCCGGCCTGCCCGCCAAGTCGGGCCCGGCCCAACTGCCGCCGGTGAATATTGTTGACGGCGGCGCGTTTGCGGTCGTGGAAAAGCCCAACCCGCAAAGCACGGTGCGTTTCGGCCACAAGGGTTTGAAACGCGACGACGAAGACTGGTTCGCGGCCTACTTGCTCAATTACATTCTCGGCGGTGGTGGGTTCCAATCCCGCTTGATGAAAGAGGTCAGGGTGAAACGCGGATTGGCCTACGGCGTTTCGACCTCGTTCCATCCCTACAAGGAAATCGGAATTTTTGTCGGCGCCGTGGCCACGGAAAACGCCCGCGTGGCAGAGACCATCCAGGTGGTTCGTGAGGAAATCGACCGCATGGCCCAGGGCGGCGCCACCGAGTTGGAACTGGATGAAGCCAAGACTTATCTGACCGGCTCCTTTCCGCTCGCCCTCGACAGCAACGCCAAGATCGCCAACACGCTGATCTCCATGCAGTATTGGAACCTGGGCATTGATTATCTGGAGCACCGCAACGGCTATATTGAGGCGGTCACGCTTGAGGATATCGCGCGCGTCGCCAAACGGCTGCTGCACGCCGATAATCTGGTATTCGTCGTCGTGGGCGCCCCGGAAGGGCTGGGCGACGACGGTTAGAGTCCGGGCTATACTGGCGGTGAAATTGACCAGCCGCCGGGAGTTCTTGTGAACCTTCGCCTCTTACCTGAAAGTCTTGTCAACCGCATCGCCGCGGGCGAGGTCGTGGAAAGGCCGGCCAGCGCCGTCAAGGAGCTTGTGGAAAACGCCCTGGACGCGGGGGCCCGGCGCATCGACGTTGTCATGGGGGATGGCGGCCGATCGCTGATTTCGGTGCAGGACGACGGCTGCGGCATGGATGCGGATGAACTCACGCTTTGCGTGGAGCGTCACGCGACCTCGAAGCTGCCCGGCGACGATCTGGAAAACATTGAATTCCTTGGATTTCGCGGCGAGGCCTTGGCCTCTCTGGGCGCTGTAAGCCGCCTTGAAATCACCAGCCGGGCTGAAGGGGCGACCTCCGCCTGGAGCCTTTCGGTCAGCGGTGGCGAGAAGGTCGAGCCCGTCCCGGCGGCGCTTGGGCAGGGCACCCGCGTCGAGGTGCGGGATCTGTTTTTCGCCACGCCGGCGCGGCTCAAGTTCATGAAAACGCCGCGCACCGAATTCGGCCATGCGCTCGACGTTGTGCGGCGCTTGGCCATGGCCCACCCGCAAGCGGCTTTCACCCTGTCCGATGGCGATCGTCTGGCCTTCCGGGCCAACGCGGCGAAGGGGGACCTATTCGATGCCCGGCTTGAGCGTCTGGCCACGGTCATGGGAAAGGAGTTCGCCGAGAATGCCCTGCCCATAGAGGCCCAACGCGACGGCTGCCGTTTGACGGGATTTGCCGGATTGCCGACGCTCAATCGCGGCAACGCCCGCATGCAGTTTCTTTTCGTCAATGGCCGCCTGGTGCGCGACCGCCTGTTCGCCGGGGCCGTGCGCGGCGCCTATGCGGATTTCCTTGCGGGCAACCGGCACCCGCTGCTGGCCCTGTTCCTGGAAGTCGACAAC
>CAYOOG010000195.1:0-3378 GCA_964405515.1 uncultured Alphaproteobacteria bacterium
GAAGTGTAAATGTAGATGAAGGCATATCGATCGTTCGAATAATAAACATTTCAAGGAGGGCCACGGACCAAACCCTTGGCCGGAGAGGCTAAAAATGGAGGAAATCGTTATGACGAGGAAATTTTACGGCGGATACAAGAGAGAAACGTGGTGGTCGGGCATGTCTTTTGCGCTTGGCAGCGTTTGGACCACGGCCTTGGGCGTACTGCTCACGGTTGGCCTGTGCGGGGCGGGTCGAACGGCTCTGGCTCAGGAGGCTGGCGCCGAGGACGAAGGTGGCGTTCTCGAGGAAATCGTCGTCACCTCGCGCAAGCGCAAGGAGCGGCTTCAGGACGTGCCGATTTCCATCAGCGCCTATTCGGCACAGGACATCGCGGCAAAGTCGCTGACCAGCCTGAAGGAACTAGCCCAGTTCACGACCAACTTCAACTTCTTCAATGACGGCGGGACGGGCGGCACGTCGGATATTATTTACATCCGTGGCGTCGGTCAGGTGAACTCCGAAATCGGCTGGGATCCCGGCGTCGGGATTTATATGGACGGTGTCTATCTGGGGCGGATGCAGGGGGGCAATCTGGACTTGGGGGACCTGGAGCGGATCGAGATTCTGCGCGGGCCCCAGGGCACGCTGTTCGGCCGCAACACCATCGGCGGCGCCGTCAATATGGTGAGCACCAAGCCCACGGACGAATTAGAGGGCTACGCCGAGATCACCATTGGCGAGTACGACCGCATCGACGGCAAGGCCAGCATCAACGTGCCGCTGGTGCCTGGCAAGCTGGCCGCCAAGTTTACCGGTGTGACGCGCAACCGCGACGGCCACGGCAAGCGACTTGACTTCTTCACCGGCGATAAGATCGATGAGATGGGAGATAGGGACCGCCTCAGCGGCCGCGCGCTCTTCAACTGGACGCCCGCCGAAGACGTCAATGTTCTGTTGTCCATTGACGGCAGCCGGGTGCGCGACAAAGGTCAGGTGCGCAAGGTCGTGCAATACGCCGAACCGATGTTGGCCTTTCTCCTGAACATGTTCGTCGAGCCGGATTACGGAAACGCTTTCCTCACCGACAGCGATTTCACCAGCTTTGCCAACGAGCTCAACGCAAACGACGTCGATCTCTGGGGTCTTGGCCTGACCGTGGATTGGGCCCTTGGCGATTGGTCAATCAAGTCCATCACAAGTTACCGGGACATGAAAGTAGTCAACGGCGTCGACCCGGACGGCAGCATTTACACGGTCATCAACCAGGATTTCCGACTCTGGCAGGATCAGTTCAGCCAGGAGCTTCAGTTGAGCGGACTTTCTTTTGATGACCGGCTGAACTGGGTGTTCGGCCTCTATTACTTCCAGGAAGACGGTCTGTCCGATCCGATCTGGGAGGCCTATGCCCCTCTCTTCAACTTCATCGGACTCGATATCGGCTTTCGTCTGCCCAGCTGGATCGACAACAAGAGCTATTCCGCCTTTGGGCAGGGTACCTACAATATTACCGATCAACTCAGTGTTACGGCGGGGCTCCGCTTCACCCACGACAAGAAGGAACTCACGCGGGAACAATTCCGTCAACACAGTGGCGCGATAGTAGCGCCCTTGGATACCAATAGCGAAAGTTGGGATGCCGTGACCGGACGACTCGGGTTCGAATACAGTTGGAATGACGACACTATGACCTACGTCTCCGTGGCCCGCGGTTACAAGGGCGGCGGCATAAACGCGCGCGGTGTCAATAATCTGGAATTCGTGCCCTTCGACCCCGAGTACATCTGGACTTACGAGGTGGGGCTTCGGTCCGACTGGGCCGACAACCGCGTGCGCTTCAACGCCTCGCTCTATTACAGCGACTACAAGGATATCCAGTTCAGCATCATCGAAGCCAGTCCCGAGGCCGTGCCGGTCATCCTCATTGCCAACGCAGCCAAGGCCAGAGTGCAGGGTTTCGAGGCCGATCTCATCGTGGTGCCGGCGCCGGGTTTTAATCTAAGCGCAGGTGTTGGCCTTACCGATGCCAAGTACACGCAGGCCGACCCGACGACGGGTATCACCGAGGACAGCAAGTTCGTCAAGACGCCCAAGTGGTCGGTAACCCTCGCGGGTGAATATGCCATGCCCATCGGCGGCTGGGGCGAATTAATTGGCCGTCTTGATTGGGTCTACAATTCGAAAATCCACCATGACGCATTGAACAGCCCGCTCCTCGTGCAGGACGGCTACGGAATCCTAAACGCCAGATTGTCCTTGGAGGACGACGACGGCAACTGGGTATTTTCGGTCTTTGGCACCAACATTACCGATAAGCACTATATCCTGGCAGGCACCGATTTCCTGCCGGCCTTGGGTTTTGCCGAGGTGCAGTACGCCCGACCGAGCGAGTGGGGCGCTAGCATCAAGTATAACTTCT
Organism: uncultured Alphaproteobacteria bacterium; assembly: GCA_964405515.1. Lineage (GTDB taxonomy): Bacteria > Pseudomonadota > Alphaproteobacteria > JAPYRI01 > JAPYRI01 > CAYOOG01. Next base: position 2,400 of record CAYOOG010000195.1, read on the forward strand.
GAGGTTGAAATTTCGGGAACCGTAGATGGATGAGCGCGCTTGGTACTATCTTGTGCCTTGTAAAAAGTGCGTCCGGTTGTGTGGCGCTCGTGAATTTGGCGGCGATGAACCAGAAATGGTTGGACCTTCAAGCAGCAACGCGCTGATAGACGTGATGGAGGCGATTCACGTGCGGAAGGGCGACAACTTTTCTTGGATCTATTGCGATTAGGGTCCAGACTCATTAGGGTCCGGACCCTAGGCGGCCTGATGGCGCGTTCTTGTTGTGCGAAATCTTGAGCCGCCGGCTCGACGATCTTGGACAAAATAGCGGGGCGGGGCGAAAATGACCCATTCGGGCTATTCCCAGGGGCCCGAAAGACTGCCCGAATAGGGCAAGGCGGTAACCCCAGTTGATCAGGACGTCGGTTCGACCGTAAAGGTGTGTCTTTCTGTTCCCCGTCAGAGTGTCTTTCTGTTCCCCGTCAGAGGGAGACGATCAAGGAGGAGTCTGTGATGAGAATCAAGGAGGAGTCTGTGATGAGAGCGGTGCTTTGTACGGAATTCGGCGGCCCCGAATTGCTTGAAGTCGGCGATGTCGCCCCACCCGCCTTGGGGGAAAAAGACATCCGCGTGGCGGTGGTGGCGGCGGGCGTCAATTCTCTCGATACTAAAATGATCAGCGGCGGCTACCCGGTTCAGCCGCCGTTGCCGTTTGTGCCGGGCGGTGAGGCGGCGGGTGAGGTCATCGAGGTTGGCGGTGATGTGGACCGATTCAAAGCGGGAGACCGCGTCATGGCGCTGTCGGTTCCCGGCTGCTTTGCCGAACAGGTCGTGGTGCCGGAGACGAGCGCCCAACCGGTCCCCGATGGCATGGGCTTCGAAGCTGCGGCCGGCTTCACCATCGCCCACGGCACCGCCTATTACGCGCTTGTCAGACGGTCGCATCTCCAGGCCGGCGAGGTTCTTCTGGTATTGGGCGCCACCGGGGGCACCGGCC
>CAYOOG010000196.1:0-3367 GCA_964405515.1 uncultured Alphaproteobacteria bacterium
TTCGACGATCTCGTGGGAGAGATAGCGGACGGATTCTTCAAGCGCCGCCGACTGGGAAGCCACTTCATCCGAAATGCGGCCAAGGTCGCTTGACTTCGCGTCCAGGACGCCGGTCACGCGCTCGGCCTCCACCGACATGCGCTCGGTGGCCGAACTCAAGGCCCCCGCGCTCTGCCCGAAACGCTCGCCAATCTCGACGGTGCGCAGGGCCGCGCGTTCCATGGCCTCATCCAGCCCCTGGGCGTGGGAAGACAAGTGCTGGCCAAGCTGTTCGGTGGCCCGCCCGGCCTCGTTCGTTGACCTGGATATCTCAGCGGCGCGGCGGTGCAGAACTTCCACGGCCTCGTTGGCCTGGGCTGCGGCGTAGTCCGATGCTGATCTGATCTCGGTGCTTTGGCCTTCGAGGGCGGCTTCCACGAGGCGCGACATATCCATCAATTGGTTGGTCAGCCGTCCCAGATTGTCCGTTTCCCGAGACAAAATGCCCTTGAGATTTTCGGTTTGCTCGCCGGCAACCCGGGCGGCATCGGAGACGCTTGCCGACTGGTCGCGGAAACGCGCTTCGATATCCTGAGCGCGGGCGAGCGCAAGCTCGGTGGCGTCGTTCAGGTCTTGCGCCTGACGCCGCAGCGCTCCGGTAATCAGCCCGACGCGTGATTTCGCTTCCTCGTGGGGATAAACCAGTTCCGACAGGGACTGTTGCATGGCCTGGGTGCTGGCACGCAAATCGTCGGCGCGGCGCAGATACATGGCGGCAAACCACATGAAGGCGAGGGGCGTGAATACTCCGGCAATGCCGGCGGCGAGTTCATGCGGCAGCATAAAGCCGATGCCGTCCCAGCCGATCTCGCGGGCCACATATCCGGCACAGGCGGCGAGCCAAATTACCGTGAGCGCGACGGCGGCGACAAAAATGATCCACTGGCGCTGGGCCGAGGCCTCGCCACCGGAGAATCCATCGCCGTCCTTGGGGCCCTCGTGGACCACGAGCTCGCCCGCCACGATTGGCGGGTTGCTCACTGGAATCTCAAGTTTTTCAGACACTTCCGCGCCTTCCTTAAGTGCAAACCCCAATCATTCCCCATGGGCGGGCCGCCGTCAACCGCTCCTGACGGGCCTGGATACGCTCTAAATGACAGGATGGGCGGAATCTGGTAGGTTTCGGGACAATGAGCGACATGGGGACGAAAGCGGCGGCACGGCCCATTGAGGCCGAACAGGGGAGGCGGGTGTCCAGACCAACGCCCGTCCAGCAACGCTATTTGCGCCGCGGAATTGAGCAACCTGGCGGAAAACTGCCACTTTTTGACGAAAATGGGCAGGAGTTCGACCCCCGGACCATCCGCTCCTGCATTGACCAGGGGTGGGCCGCGCCCTGGTTTGCCAACCCGACAAAGCCGGACTGGCTGATTTGCAAGTTGACCGACCTTGGACGGGCCGTTCTCAGCCCCCAGGACTAAGAGGCTTTTTGGCCCCTCAGGGGCTGACGAGGGAGGATTTCGGCCATGATGTCGCTGATTTATGCGGTCCTGCTGTTTATTGCGTTGCATCTTGTGGTGTCGGGAACGGCGCTCAGGGGCGCCTTGGTGTCGCTGATCGGCGAAAAAATCTATTTGGCGGCATTTTCCATTGCCACGCTGTTCGCAGTTGTCTGGATGTCGACCTCTTACGGAGCGGCCCCAGTCCAGGATTTGTGGGCGTTTCCGGATGTTGCGGACCCTGCTCTGTCGGCTCTCGTGTTGATTGCCGCCATTTTGGTGGTAGCCGGCGTGACCACCAAGAATCCCACTCGCATGGGCATGGCCGAAAAGGCGGGGGAAGATGACGTCGCCACCGGTTTTCTGCGCATTACCCGCCATCCCATGATGTGCGGCATCAGCCTGTGGGCGGCTGTGCACTTGATCCGCAACGGCGACCTGGCTTCAGTGCTGTTTTTCGGCGGTTTTCTGGCCGTCGCGGCGGTCGGGCCTGTCTTGATTGATGGCAAACTCAAACAGCGTGACGCCGAGGCCTGGGATGCCTTTTCCGCCAAGACCTCGTACGTGCCTTTTGCGGCAATTTTTCAGGGCCGCAACAGTTTCAAGTTCGGCGAACTGGGCTGGGGCCGCATCATCGGTGGAATCGCTGTCTGGGCAGCGGCGTTCTATTTCCACGGCACGCTCTCCAGTGTCTCGTTTACTTAAGAGACCGGGCTCGATAATTTCTTAGGTGAGTTCTTAAGAAGTCTGCCTAACTGTTTAAAATTTAGGCCACTCTTCCTTGCGTAAGGTTTCGTCGCCGGTCTTTCTTCCGGCGGTCCGGGCGGCGTAAAAAGGCCGACGCAACGCCATTTCAACATCAGGTCTTGCGTACAAACCGACCGCCCGGTATGTTTATTTTGGCAAGCGGGAATCAGGATAACTTTCGTCGCGCTGACCTGAAAATGTGTTGGGGAGCACTTCCGGGTATACCCGGAGCTGTGGCGCCACGGGACATTGGAGGGAACGAGCATGAATAGTGGTAACGGAGACGACCGTGAGTATGGGGGCGTCTATAATGCAAGTATGAAATCTTCCGTTCGCGGCCTGCCACCGTAGGGCGAGGGCGGATTTGATCAGTGTTGGTATCCTGTTGCCCGATCCGAGGATGTCGCGGTCGGTCAGGTTCTTGGGCAAAGTTACTTTGACGGTCGCATTGTTATTTTCAGGGGCGAAAGCGGCAGGGCGGCCGTATTCGGCGCCTACTGCCCACATATGGGCACCGATCTGGCGGTAGCCGAGGTCGTGGGAGACGAAATTCTCTGCCCCTTCCATGCCTGGAAATTCGACATGGACGGGAAGGTCACGGAAATTTTGGTCGGCGATCCGGTCCCGCCAAAAGCCTGTGCGTTCTCCTTTCCCACGGAAGAACGCTTGGGTCTGATCTGGGCATTCAACGGCGAGAAGCCCTTGTACGACCCGCCGACCATTCCCTACGACGAGGGGAGCTACACGATCCGCGTGCATGAGCCTTTTGAGCATCCAGTCGAGCACGCTCTGATCATCGCCAATGGATTTGACTTCCAGCATCTGATTGCGCTGCACAAGCTGGACCTCGTCACCCATGCGGAAAACCTTACTTTCAACAAAACCACAGCCTCGTATAATTTCAAGTTCAAGCATCCCAGCATGGGATACATGGAATTGGACTATCAGCTCTACGGAACCAATTGCTTCCGCTGGGTGGTCCACGTGCCAAGCCCCGACGGTGATCTGGAGATCGTCTCGTACTGGTCATCTGGACCGATTCCGGGCAATTGCACACGCGGCTGGTTCACTGTCGCCGTTAAGAATCCGGATGACATGGAAAAAGCTACCGAGGTTGTCGAGGGACTGCTCGATACCGCGGA
>CAYOOG010000197.1:0-3330 GCA_964405515.1 uncultured Alphaproteobacteria bacterium
GCGCGATGGCACAGTCCGCGGCACCACCGGAGTGTCCCAGCGGCGCTCCCTGCTACCCGACGCCCGGCCCCAACGCCCCGGTGGCCGAGGCTCCTGCGTCGGACGCCTGGGTCGCACCGCCAGAGCCCGCGCGAGAGCCGGCAACGGAGCCCGTGAACCCACAGGCAGCGCCGTCGCGGGTCAGTCCCGCTCCGACCCAGCAACCCGCGCAACCGGTTTCGGCCCCGCCCACTGTCGAAGAGCCGGACTCCGCCGGCGTCGCAGATCCTGACAGAATAGCTGAGGCTCACGCGGACCGCGTGATGCTGATGCCGACGGCCTACACTCACCCCGAGGGCACCTGGTACTTTTCGAGCCTGGAAATCGTCGTCCTCCAGATCGGGTATGCGTTAGACGACCGCACTCAAGTCACGCTGAGCGGTGTGCCTCCGCTATTCGAAGGCGCGCTTTTTCCTTTTGACCTCAGCGTCAAGCACGTCTTCCTGCGCGACCCCCACGTGCGCTTCGCTGCGATGGGAGCCGTCAGCGGATTGTTCGGCTTGGAGGAGGGCAACTTCATTGTCGGTCGCGTCGGTGGCGTCCTGAGTCTCTGCACCACGCCCCAATGCGACACGAGCTTCAACATGGCGTCCAACCTCGTGCTCGCAGGTCCGGCGACGATGAGCCTAAACAGTTTTGGCGCGATACTCGGAGTGGCCGACTGGGCGGCGGTGCTGCTCGAAGGAGACATGTCCGTGCCTTTCGGCGGCCAGATCGGCGAGGCCAACGCGGCACTGCTTAACATCGGGTTTCGCTTCAAGGGCACGAGTTGGAGCCTCGATTTGGGGTCGCTGAACCGGCTCGACGACGGCGAGGGCGCGATTCCCTATCTATCCATCAGCTACCGGTCCTTGCCTTAGGTCAAGTGGGTGACCAAGCACCCAGAGCTCGGACGCGCGCCCTCAACGTGCGGGCGCTGGCGTATTCCCACGTTGATTCAAACACTTAAGCGCTAGTCCTTCGTGTGGGCGCGAGGCGGAACTCCCACGGATTGACGTCCCCCCGGCCGTGTGATTTTCCGACACTGGGGGAGTTTGGTTTGGAGGTTCCGAACCGACGCCAATGGGGGGATATGAGGGAGAACGATCGTTGTCGCGCTAGCGGGGCATTTGTCGGAAGCCGGCCGTGGCTCGTCGCACTTGCTCTGGCGGGGATGGGTGCAGTCGGCTGCCACAGCGCACCCAAGAAAGCGCCTGCTCCACTGGCGGTCGAGGTCACGAAGCCGACCCAGTCGACGGTGCCGGTCTATGCCGAGTGGGTGGGCACGCTGAATGGTTTCCTCGACGCAAAGATCACCGCTCAGGTAACCGGCTACCTGCAGACTCAGAACTACAAAGAGGGCTCGGTCGTCAAGCAAGGCGCGCTTCTCTTCACCATCGATCCGAGCCCCTTCGAAGCGACGCTGGAGCAGGCTCGCGCGAACCTTGCCCAAGCCAAAGCAAACCAAGAACTCTCGCGGATCACTCTCAACCGCCTGATTCCCCTGGCGGCCGACGATGTGGTGAGCCAGCAGGATCTCGACGATGCTCGACAGAAGAACGCGGCCAACATCGCCACCGTGGCGGCCAACAAGGCCTCGGTCAAGACGGCGAAAATCAACCTGGGCTTCACAAAGATCAGGTCGCCGATCCCGGGGATCGCCGGGATTCGCCAAGCGAGCATTGGTGATCTCGTGGGTCCCTCGGGCAATATGCAAACCCTCACCTGGGTGGCCACCGTCAACCCCATCTACGCGGAGTTCCCCATCGCCGAAAGGCAGTACCTGGCTGCTGCAGACATACTCAACAGCTACAAGCCAGAAGAGATCAGCAAGAACGGCAAGGCGCTTGAACTCTACCTGAGCGATGGGACGTTGTGGCCGCTGCCCGGCACCTACGCCTTCGCCAACAACCACGTTGACCCGGAGACGGGGACGCTCCTCGTGAAGGCCCTCTTTCCCAATCCCTTGCACATTCTGCGCCCCGGACAATACGCGAAAGTCCGTGCGACGGTTCGCGAAATCAAGGACGCGATCCAGGTGCCGCAGGCGGCGGTGCAGCAGCTGCAGGGTGGCTACTTCGTTTCGACCGTGGGTGCGGGCAATAAGGTCGTGATCAAGCGGGTGACGCCGGGTGAAACGAACGGCACCCAATGGGTCATCGAGAGTGCGCCGCAGGCGCACAGAGAAGTCAGAATCGGAAAGGAGGAACATCATGAACTGAAACTCTGTGCATAAGCTGCACGGGAGATGAAGGCAGGCCCTTCGGAGTCGGCTTCCAGAAGCTGGCCCCAAACCACTCCAAGCTGCTGCGGTCAAAAGCCGTGGTGGTGAGCGTTGGAGTCAAAGCGTCGAGGTACTACCTCGAGCAGGTAAGGATCGAGGGAGACGAACGCAAGTGAACCTCCGCTGACTCGTCGTAATCCAGAGAATTGTCGTCAAAACCAGGGGCGTTTCTATCTCCTGGGATGAGCCTGCCGGGCATCTGGTTACTGGGCAGGCGGCGGCCGGCGTGTAGGAGGCGTGAACCCGGTCCGGGCTTCCGTGTGGAACTGCGGGAACCAGCGAACTTCGATGTCAAGGGAGAAGCACAAGTGGAAGAAACCACGAGGCAAGAGTACCGAAGCGGAGCGCTGGGGCGGACCAACTCGTATGAGCGATGAAGGCTGGTAATTCGGCTGGAGCAAAGGGGTTGGGTCAGGTGGTTGAGGTTGTAGTGCAACTGCTGGAAAGCAGGAGGAGACTATGAGCGATACAAAACCGTTTTCCATTTCAAAACATCTGGTGATGCAAGCCTACAAGCTTGTTAAAGCCAACCGGGGAGCGGCTGGAGTCGACCAGCAATCGTTGGACGACTTCGCCGTGGATCTCAAAGACAATCTGTATAAGCTCTGGAACCGCATGTCGTCTGGGAGCTACTTTCCACCGCCCGTCAAGGCGGTGAGTATTCCCAAGAAAACCGGCGGTGAGCGCGTGCTAGGTGTTCCGACGGTAGAGGATCGGATCGCGCAGACGGTGGTCAAGTTGACGTTCGAACCGATGGTCGAGCCGCACTTTCTCCCAGATTCCTATGGCTACAGGCCAGGGAAGTCGGCGCTGGATGCCATTGGCATCACGCGTCGGCGGTGCTGGGAGCAAGACTGGGTGCTCGAGTTTGACATTCGAGGTCTGTTTGACAACATTCCGCACGATCTGATTCTCAAGGCCGTTCGTCATCACACCGACAACCCTTGGGTTGTGCTCTACATCGAGAGGTGGCTGAAGGCGCCCCTGCAGAAGCCCGATGGTACGCTCGTCGAGCGAACCCGCGGGAC
>CAYOOG010000198.1:0-3310 GCA_964405515.1 uncultured Alphaproteobacteria bacterium
CTTCAGCCGTCGCGCCGAGGTCGCGAAGTCCTCGATCATGCCGCGTATCTCGTCCAACGTCATGGCGTGGGGCACGGTCCAGCTGAGATCGTCCGGAAGCGCCGAGGCGCCCACGGCAAAAGGCTTGCGGATGGGCCGAACATCGCCCCTGCCGGGGTCTTGAACCTGGGCCAGCAAATGACAGTCATGCTCGCCCACAGCCGCCGCCCATCGTTTGAAGCCATCCAGGTCATCCTGGCCATGGACATGGGCCTGGGCGTGTGCCGTCCCGCCGCGCCACATGCCCGGCGGTTCGGTAACGATCATGGCGGCACCACCCCGGGCCCGATTGACGTGAAAATCAATCAGCCTTTGGCTGACCTTTCCGGCCTCGGCAAAGCCGCTATAGATGGAGGCGAATACAATGCGATTCTTGAGCCGCTTGCCAGCTAGTTGGAATTCAGAAAACAGCTGAGGATAACGCTCTACTTCAGTCATCAGCCGGAGGTCCCTGGACCTGCAACGGCATCCATTTCCTCAACTCTTGAGCGGTACCTTTTGACGCCGGACAACAGAATAAATGCCGACAGCGGGGCTGCGGCAATAACAACCAATGCCATTGAATAGCCAAGCGACAGTTCATCCTGAAAAACATAGTCAGTAATAAGCGCAACCAGAATCGGGCCGAGTCCCATGCCCACCAGGTTGCCGGAGAATAACGCAAGCGCAGAGATTTGAGCACGAAATTGGCCAGGGGTGATGGTTTGGAAGGCGGTGGGCATCAGGGCGCCAATGCCAAAGAGAGGTATCAGCGCTATAGCCAACATTGACAACGAGAGCACGGGGTCTCCAACAAGCGGCATTAAGCAGACTGCTGGAGTGAGAATGAGCAGACCAACAATCGTCGCGCGGATCGGCGCGTCGGAATAGCCGCGCATTCGCAGGTAATCAGAAGCCCACCCGCCGATCACGGCCCCAGCGCCTCCAAATATCAACATCAATGTCCCGACGGCCAAGCCAATCTCGGCAGCGCTCCAACCATAGGTGCGCATGAAAAATGCCGGCACCCAGGTCAATATGGCGAATAAAACCAAAACCACCAGCGAGTAACCGATGAACAGAGGCATATACACGCCCGACTGATTCTTAAGGAATACCCAGGTGTCACTAAAGGGCAACGCCGTAGGCTCATCCGCCAACGCCGTTGGGGAGTCGGTCGCCGCCCGTTGTCTCGCCGGTTCCCTGACCGTCAGCATCAAAAGTGCAACCAGCACGCCGGGCAACCCGACGCAAATAAACGCCAGACGCCACGGCTGCATCACGCCAAAGTACGGCAATGCAATATCGGACGTCGTACCCACCAAGGCTATAACAGCGGCACCGCTGAGCAAGGCGATGCCCGGCCCAAAAGCTGACCCCAAGGTATAGACACCCATGGCGCGCCCCAATTGCGCCGGGGGGAAAGAGTCGGCAATCATTGAATGGGCGGCAGGAGACAGGGTCGCCTCTCCTATCCCAACACCAACCCGGGCCAGAAATAGTTGGTTGAAGTTTCTCGCAAAGCCGCATAGCGCAGTCATCAAACTCCAGGTCAAGATGCCCGCTGCAATGATTAGTTTTCGGCTTTTTCGGTCGGCGAGATACGCAATTGGAATACCAAAGAACGTGTAAAACAGTGCGAAAGCGATACCTGCGAGCAGGCCTATCTGAGTGTCTGTTATGCCGAGGTCATGGCGGATCGGTTCGATCAACAAAGACAGAATTTGCCGGTCAGCGCTCGAAACAACATAAGCCAGGGTCAGCGTTCCAACCGCATACCACGCGGACTTCCTCTGTTGAAGGCTATGGGAATTGCAATCCCCTGCATCGTTACCCATTAGGCCGCTGACATTCCACCGTCCATCACGAGTTCCGAACCGGTCATAAAGCTTGACTTGTCGGACGCCAGGAAAAGTACGCCCTCCGCAATTTCTTCCGGTGTGCCCGGTCGACCGATGGGTACGGTTGCCGTGATCGCGTCGATTGCCTCCTCTGTTGACAGGCCTGACATCTTCTCCGCGGCATCTATGGCACTCCGTGTCATGACAAAGCCTGGGTGCAGGGAGTTCACACGAATCTCATATTTCTTTCTTGCGCAATCAAGCGCAATAGATTTGGTGAGAAGACGAACGCCACCCTTGCTCGCACAGTAGGCAGCCATATCCGGCCAGGCGATAATTCCACCAACCGAGGAGATATTGATAATTGATCCGCCACCATCGTTTTTCATGACCGGGATCACGCTCACAATTCCGAAGAACGTGCCTTCGAGGTTTACGGCGAATGTCCGGCGAACATCGTCCGCGTCGAATTTTTCGATATCAGTGGGATCTCCTATCCCGGCATTATTGACAAGAATGTTGAGCCCACCAAAAAGCTCAACTGTCTTGGCAACGACGTGTGCCCATCGGTCCTAATCGGACACATCCTGCCCTATGAAATCCGCTATACCTCCGCTGTCACGTATTCCAGATGCTGCTGTAGCGGCTGATTCTTCGTCAATATCAGTAAGCATTACCTTGGCGCCTTCACGTGCAAGAATTTCGGCAGACGCTTTGCCAATGCCGCTACCGGCACCTGTTACAATCGCCACTTTTCCGTCAATTTGACCCATAATTCTATGCATTGTCCCGTCTATGCAGACCGGGCGGAAACCCGAATACAGCTACGCTCAGAATAATTTAGGCTAATGCCCCACTCACGTGGACGTCCCATCTGGCCCTCGGCAAATCCGAGAGCATTGCTGAAATCAGTACCTGCCAGTATGTATCGCTTGTCCGTCAAGTTGGTGCCGAATAGCGCGACTTGCCATGACCTCGACGAATCCTCAAACGTTAGCCGCGCATTAACTAGACTGAAGCCATTCTGTATCAATATCTCGCTTTCCCCGGCGGCGGCGGCAACATCATGAAAAACCCTACTCTTGTACGCATAGTCAATGCGAGCCGAAAGGGTGCCGAGCGTGTCAACCGGAAACGTGTACTGACCGGCTAAGTTGATGGACCATTTGGGAACCTTGGTGAAGCTGCTATCCTCGCTAACCGCCTGCCCAGACTCAACTTCTGTATATTTTGCGTCGATGTAACCGATCCCGCCCGTGAACTCCAACCCGGGCGCCGGCTTCAACAGCCCTTCAACTTCGAAGCCTTTCACTTCTGCTTTCGCCGCATTGTCAAAAAATTCGACAGGTTCCCCGGCCGATGTAGCGCGGATGATTTGGAATTGAACATCTTCGTAGTCGCTAAAATAGCCTACGACGTTGAATCGCGCCCGGCGATCGAGCCATTCGGAT
>CAYOOG010000199.1:0-3287 GCA_964405515.1 uncultured Alphaproteobacteria bacterium
TCAGAGCGATCAACACCAATATGGCTATGATCACGGTCGGCATATATTGAGAAGGAACACCGACTGCGACACTCGCCTGTTGTTCGGTGCTCTTCAAATATTCAATTACCGCCGCCACCTCTCCGTCGCTCAGATCGAGTGATGCCATCGGCATGTCGTCGGCCTCCGCCAGGAGCTGCAGTGCGATGGGGTCCTCTTCGGCAAGCAGTTCTTCGGGCTCTTTGATCTGCCGTATGAGCCAGGCTTCTTCCCGGCGAGCTGTTACATGCGCCAAATCAGGCCCGACCATTCTTCCACCGCCGATGGTGTGGCAAGCCGCGCAATAGCCCTCAAAAATTTCTTGGCCGGTCTCTTGGGCCGCACCGAGCTTGATCGGCCCCAACCATATGCCAATCATAAGAATCCCTAATGCTGGGGCTCGCCACCATTTTGAAAACTCGGTAATCATATTTGCCAACCTTTCAAGTTATAGATCCCGCTCTCGCATCCACTAAACTGGTCACTTTCGCCATTACGTGCTAGCCGCGCTCCGAAGCCCCAGCTTCATCAGGCAGCCGGCCTGTCGGTTGAAATCCCGGAAGTCCACTCACCCGCGCCAAGAACGCGTTCATACTTCCCAGATCCTGGAAATAGGTCTCTTCGTCTCCTTGGACATGACGAACATGTCCACGCCATACGGGAACCCCACTGGTTTCGCATTCCAGCCAGATCCGCGCGACAAAAGAAGTCGAAACAGGTTTTTTGTGCATCGCGGCCAACCCCCAGGACCACTCCAGAAACTCCGACGGCGAGGTTGCTAACATCCGCCGGTAACGGTCTGGTAACAGTTAATTTTGGTCTGGCCGGGAGGATGCCCAGGAGGGGTCAATCACCCGGCGGAACGGACGTTTTTTCGACCGGCGGTCTGCCGTATCTTTCAACGATTTGCCGGTATAGGCGGCGGGTATCGGGCATCGGCTCGACGCCGAGCTCTTCGGCAAGAAGACGCTCACAACGTTGGTATTGGGCGATTGCCCAATCAGCCCGGCCGAGCTGGACGAGGTATTCCATCAAGGCGCGGTGGAAGTTCTCACGGCCCGGGTCGCGGACAAGGGCGGTCCGGCAAACCCGCACTGCCTCTGCGAAATGGCCCATCTCGCCGTGGCATTCCGCCATCCCCGCCAGCATTTCCAGATGGATTTCAAATAGCCTCTCGCGCTCGGCGGTGCACCAGTCGGCGTAGATATCCTCCTCCATATAATCGCCACGGTAGAGGTTTTGCGCTTCCTCGTAGCAGTGCAGCGCCCTGTCCCACCTTTGTTCACGCTGTAGCGCTGTACCCTCGGCGGCGCGCTTCTCGAAAGCGTCCGTGTCGAGCCACACTTTCTCCCGCCGAAGCGCGTAGGTCTGGCCGGCCGTTTCCACGATATCATCCGGGACACCAGCGTTTCGCAACTGGCGGCGCAAATAGTGCACAGTTACCTTGAGGCGCTTCCAGCTTCGCTCTTCATCGATATCGGGCCAGAGAAATTCCATAAGGGTCTCGCGGTGCACGGCGCGCCCCAGATTGGCCACCAGATACTTCAGCAGGCTCAGGGCCTGTCTGCGCTCCCATTTTTCCACTGCAAGCCCGCTTCCCCCGGCGGTCAAGCAAAAGCGGCCAAGGGCGAAGATTCGCAGATTCTGCCCTGGCGGCGGCCCAAATCGCTGCTCACTCTCGCTGCGAATGAAAACGACGGCGATGGCCGAACCGGCATCTGAAGACCGGGCACGCTTCGGCATTACGATGGATTCGAAGCTTATGGGAACCCACGCGCCGTCCTTGTGGCGCACTTGGCACAACGGGGCCGAAAAGGCCTTAAAATGCTGGAAACACCGGGCACCTTCGCACCCGGAAGAACATAAGGGTTCGCCATCCGGACAGACTGCTTGAAGAACGTCCGCACAATACCGACCCAGGACCTCACGTCGCGTGTAACCCAAAAGCCGTCGCGCGCCATAATTCCAGGCAACGATCTTTTGTTCGCCATCTATGGCGAATGCCGCCTCAGACGCGTTGTCCACCATGTACCGCGCATCCATCATCGCGCTGCACTTGACCCCTTCTTCCCTCGAAAGTACCTTTAATTACTATAAATTCCGAATTTCGCCCACCTGCATTGATCACGATCAAGCCCTTGGGATCAACGCTATAACCCACACGCAGACTTGGTTTTAGCAAGTTTGCGTCACCTTGTTGGATCGTAGTTCCGGGATCGCTGAATAGTCACCCATTGCTTCGAAATAATCGGCGCCGTGGTTCTTCTTTGTACGTTCAATTGATGGTTGGTGCTCCTGCGAATCAGCGGCGATAACACGCTAGAAATTTCAATATTTACCAATGAAAACAAGGTGATAAGGTTATGAAACTGACCGACCGGCTTTTGGGTGAGCATGCCACTTTTCAGGCCCTGCTCAATGAAATCGAGAATATGGCCTCTGTTGCGGGAGACGTTGCCAAGGTCGATAGCGCCATGACCGTTCTGACGACCGAGGTAAAGTCGCACGCGACCTTGGAGGAAAAATTGCTTTTTCCCGCGCTGGGGTCTTATGCGCAAGCTGCCGGGCTATTGGACGAGATGCGTTCCGATCACAGGAAAATCGAGGCCGGACTGAGGAACATCGAAGACGCGCAAGACCTCAATGAGGCTCTTACGGCTGTCAACGAGTCTCTGGACATTGCCCGCAATCACTTCAAGAAAGAGGAAGAACTCTATGCCATGGCCGAGGAGGTGCTCGACGAGGAGTCCTTTGCCCAACTCGGCGAGGCCTGGGCGGCCGCCCATTCTGCATAGGACGGTCATCAACTACACGGCGTAGCCCGATCGGCGCGCAAACATATTTTCCCAAGAATCTTAAATATTTAGCTAAATGAGCTTGCGCTTTACGTGAAAAGCGTACGCCCCTGATCGAGCCAAAAGGGGAACAAACAGAGTCTAAAGCAGAATTTTTGTAACTCTTTGACTCATAAGAGGAAAATACGCTTGACCCAGAATCCTGATCGTGATCCGTTCGGCGCCATATTTTTGGATCTACAAATTGCGGCGACGGGGGTAGGAACCAAATTGAGCAAATCCGGGCGGGCAAACGGCCGGGATTTGGCAGCCAAAGGAATGTGGTCATGTACAGTATTACAAACGCCATCAGGGAATGGTTATTCCGGCTTTTCTCGCCCAAGCCTCGCCCACGGACAATACGGCGGACCAAGACGCGAATGACCTGCCCCCATTAAGTGGTCCAACTCCTATGAGAGAGTTTGGCGCAGGTTT
>CAYOOG010000200.1:0-3245 GCA_964405515.1 uncultured Alphaproteobacteria bacterium
GATTTGTACGTGGTCGTTACGCTGGACAGCTCCAATGACCCGAATGACACGGGGGACCGGACCGGGATCGCAATTACGGCCTTGCGTTTTCATCCCGAGGGCAGCCTTCAAGGACAATGAGAGTAGCCGAGTGAAACATGGACTTTTCATAATTCTGGCCTGCCTCTCAGGCCTTTCCTCCAACCTGCTGGGGGCCGAAGCCGACGGGCCGTCCATGGCGGGCGAGGGGCACGTGGGCCATTGCGCCGGCTGCCACGGCGAGCGCGGGAAGAACCAGTACGCCTTCGAGCCGGCCTTGACGCGCATTGTCTTCAGTGTCGGGAACCTCAGTGCCGCAAATCTCACGGCCGTTGTCAGCGGCGTGGGTGGCGGCTTCATCCTGGACCTGGATGACCCGGAGAGCGCCTCGGTCGTCGCGACGATCAATACGCGAAAAGTCGACATGCACGACGATCTGTTGAACGCTGTTGTCTGGAGCGAACGGTTTCTCGATGCCGATCGTTTTCCCACGATCCGGTTCGCCAGCACGAAAATCAAGAAGACCGGCGCGCAGGACGGGATTGTCATGGGCGACCTCACATTGCGTGGTGTCACCCATCAGATTTCACTCACCGGCAGGTTCAACATGGCAACGCCCAAAGCCGGCGCCAAGCCGGAGCTCGTCGGGTTCAGTGGAACCACGAACGTCCAGAGAAGCGCGCTCGGGCTGACCTTGGGGCTTCCCGTCATCGGCGATGAAATTTCCATACGCATTGAAGCGGTTGGCAGGCTCCTGAAATGAACGGAAAAGAATCGCGCCAATGGCCGCCCGTGCTCCCGTTGCAAGAAACAATTTTTGGTACACGCAGTGAAAACGAAACGCCAACAGAAGGAATGGTAAAATGATCAGAGATTATGACCCCGAAGGTTCACGCCTTCCGATCAAAGTGGATTCCACATCGAACGGTGAATACGTGCCAGTGCCGCTATCGGCGGAGCAGGACTTTGCCAACAGGTTCGCCCAGGAACGCGTGGGGCAAGCGGCAAAGAAGGTCGGCAAGAACCGCCGCGCATTCCTCAAATCGTCTGCAGGCGCTGCGGCGACGCTTTTGGCGTTTAACGATGCCCATGCCAGGACAGGCGCCCGCGGCGGGTTTTTTGATATTCCGCGGGACGCGGCCCTGGACAACAAGCTGGCGGCATCCGTGGTCGGCGGCGATGAATTCATTTTCGACATTCAGACCCACTGTGTCGATCCAAGCGGCGAGTGGCGGAAGGGCCGTGGCGGCGAACGCTGGTACTACCAGCTGACCGATATCTTCAAACAGGGCGGCCATTGCTCGGTGGCGTCCCTTGACTGTCTTTCAGCCCAACAACTGGTCAAGGATGTCTATCTGGATAGCGACACCGATATGGGCGTGATCTCGGCGTTGCCCGGCTGGGACAACGGCACGCCGACGCCCATGGCATACGCCGCGGAGGCGCAAGCGGTCGTGAAGGCCACGTCCGGCGGCAAGCGTACGCTGCTCCATGGCGGCGTGATGCCGAACCTGCCCGGCTCACTTGACTTCATGGAGGTTCAGGCCAGGGAATATAACGTTGCGGCATGGAAGCTGTACCCGCAATGGGGACCCGACGGCGTCGGATTCCATTTGGACAGCGAAGAGTACGGCATCCCGTTCATAGAGAAGGCAAGGGCGCTCGGCATTAAGGTTGTCTGCGCGCACCGTGGCCTGCCCATGCCCTATCTCATGCACGAACACTCCAGCCCCGCCGACATGGCGCGGGCGGCGAAACTCTATCCGGATGTCACCTTCATCACCTATCACTCAGGCTTTGAGCCGGGTAAAAAGGACGGGGCCTACGACCCGGATGACGATGAAAGCGTCAATCGCCTGATCAAGGCGCATCAGGAGGCCGGCTTCAAGAGAAACCAGGGCAACCTCTATGCGGAATTGGGGGCGGTATGGCAGTTCCAGATGAGCAGGCCCGACGCCGCCGCGCATCTCATCGGCAAGTTGATCAAGTACATGGGCGAAGACCGCATCTGCTGGGGCACGGACTGCATCTTTTTCGGCAGCCCCCAGGACCAGATTCAGGCCATGAGGACGTTCCAGATTTCAGACGAATTCCAGGAAGAATACGGCTATCCGGAAATCACCCCGGAAATACGGGCGAAGATATTCGGCCTTAACGCGGCGGTGCCCTACAAGGTAGATGTTCCGGCAGTAAAGAAAGCGGCACTGTCGGACGACTTCGGCCGCTTGAGAGCGGCCTACCGGGAGGACCCGAACCCGAGCTTCCTCTCCCACGGTCCCAAAACGCGGCGCGAGTTCTTCCAGCTGATGCGCGCCAACGGCGGCCTGCCGGGGTAGGGCGGGAGGTGCTTGGATGAACTCTCGGACTTGGGCTCGGGCGCAGATTTGACGAGGTGGCGGGCTCTAAGGGGGCGCAATCGGCTCTACGTCTGCTTTGGGTCAAAAGCAGACGTCTGGAGAAGCCTCCAGGGCATGTCCGCTTCTGCGTGCAAAGCAGACTCTAAATGGGGTCTGAGAATGATGTTCGGGATGTCTGCTTTTAGCCAAAAGCAGACATCGGCCGATCAAGAAATAAGGGCGGTGTACTAGGTGCTTCCCTAGGCCAGTTCCATTGCTGGTACCGATTCTGTCCACGTGCCGCTAGCGTTCACCACCAGATATAATCGGCAAAGTTATGCGCGAAGCGTGGCGCTCATTGCGATACACGGTCACCGTAGGTGCCTCGGACAATTCCGGCGTAAAGAACTTGTCCCAGTCGGCGCCCGTGATCGTCACCCGTATACGATGCCCTGCCTCAAAGATGTTCGAAGTAGGTTGAAGGACGATGGCAAGTTCAACCGGCTCATCCGGCAGTTCCACCATGTCCTCCTCGTAGCTGCGATGCCAAGGCAGGCCAAAAAAATCGTGCGGCGATTCGTGGGTTGCACGGTGCGAAGCGCGCAACATACCGTCGCTTAGAAACACCGACCGGCCATCCGGGAGCACTTCTTCCAGGTAGACAAAGAAATCCCCGTCCTTGGCGCTTGACGTGACCCAAAGGTTTGCAACGGCGTGGCCGGTAACCTCAATGTCCGCCTCCAGCGGCGGGGTGGTGAAGGTCAGACCCTTCGCGTCTCTCTGAGCTCTGTCCGGATAGGCGTCGGTAACCCCGCACTCTTCGAATGTACAGCTTCTGCCCAGGTTCATGGGGCCGCCCTGCCATCTACTTTCCCCGCCGGAAGCGGCGCT
>CAYOOG010000201.1:0-2543 GCA_964405515.1 uncultured Alphaproteobacteria bacterium
GGGCTTGGCCACCACCGCCGCCTCAAACACCGCGGGGTGCTGATAGAGCACGGCCTCTACCTCGATGGTCGAAATGTTCTCGCCCCCGGAAATGATGATGTCCTTGGAGCGATCCTTGATCTCGATGTAGCCGTCCGGGTGCTTGACCGCCAGATCACCACTGTGGAACCAGCCGTCTTTGAGAGATTCCTCCGTGGTCTTGGGATTCTTCAGGTACCCCTTCATGACCACATTGCCGCGGAACATGATCTCGCCGATGGACTCGCCGTCCGCCGGTACGGCTTCCATGGTCTCGGCGTCCATGACCTCGAGGCCCTCCAACACGGTATAGCGCACACCCTGGCGGGCCTTGACGGCGGCCCGCTCCGCCGCCGGTAATTCGTCCCATTCATTTTGCCAGTCGCAGACCACGCAAGGCCCATAGACCTCCGTCAGTCCATATAAATGAGTAACCACGAAGCCCTGGTCTTCCATGCCGGAAATCACCGCCGGGGGCGGCGCCGCGCCCGCCGTCATCGCCCGGATTCCCCGGGGCGTACCCGCTTTTTCTTCGTCCGGCGCGTTGGCCAGCATGTTCAAGACAATGGGTGCCCCGCAAAAATGGGTAACGCCATGGGTCTTGATGGCCTCAAAGATGGGTCCGGATTCCACCCGGCGCAGGCAAACATGGGTGCCGCCCACGGCAGTGACAGTCCAGGGAAAGCACCAGCCGTTGCAGTGG
This sequence comes from uncultured Alphaproteobacteria bacterium, assembly GCA_964405515.1. GTDB lineage: Bacteria > Pseudomonadota > Alphaproteobacteria > JAPYRI01 > JAPYRI01 > CAYOOG01. The sequence continues at coordinate 722 of CAYOOG010000201.1, forward strand.
AACATGGGCAGCGTCCACAGGTAGACCAACTCGCCCTGCATGGGCGTGGCCATCATGTTGCCGATGGCGTTCAAGTACGCGCCACGATGGTGATAGACCACGCCCTTGGGATCACCGGTTGTGCCTGAAGTGTAATTCAACGAAATCGCCTGCCATTCGTCGGCAGGCGGAGCCCAGGCGTAGTCCGGATCGCCCTTGGCGAGAAATTCCTCGTAGGTGATATCACCCAGCCGCTCTCCGCCGCCCAAGGGATCGTCGATGTCGATAACCAGAGGCGTGGCCTTGGCGAGTTTCAAAGCCTCGTCCATGACGGCCGAGAAATCCCCGTCGGTAATCACCACCTTGGCTTCGGCGTGATCCAGAATGAAGGCCACGGTCGGCGCGTCGAGGCGAATGTTGATGGCGTTTAAGACGGCCCCGGCCATGGGCACGCCGAAGTGAGCCTCCAAGTGCGGCGGCACGTTCGGCGCCATGACGGCCACGGTATCGCCGATGCCGATGCCTACCCCCGCCAGCGCCGAAGCCAAGCGGCGGCAGCGCACGTATAGCTCCCCATAACTCGTACGGTCCTCACCGTGAATGACCGCAGTGCGCTTGGGAAATACTTCGGCCGTGCGGCGCAAAAACGACAAGGGCGACAGCGCCTCGTAATTGGCCGCATTCCGGCCCAGGTTCTGCTCGTAAATATTCTGGCCTGTGGTCATGGGCGTTGCATCTCCTCGGCGCGTTTGAGGGCGGCTTTCCGGTCCACGGGGAAAGGCTCCTTGCAATATCCTGGCGGCAAAGCATCCGGCGGGTAGACGGCGATCTTTTGGTTCTTCGGCTTTGGTTTCTTCGGATCAATATCGCGCTCGTTCGTCGCCGGGGGCACGACCAGCTTGCCGTCGCGGTACTCGATATCCAGCCACCACTTCTGGCTTTTGACGCGCTTGCCGTGGCCCATAACATCGTCAAGCCACACGGCGATGGGCACCAGCAGCGGCTTCAACCACATGGCGTTGATGCCGAGCCACGAGGCGATCCTTTGCACGATCGGGCCGTCCTTTGTCACCACCTTGTTCAGTGGGCACGTTTTCATGCAACGGCCACAGGCGGCGCCCTTCTGGTTGGTCACCCGATACTTGACGCAGTTTTCCACGTCCGGCTTCCAGATTTCATAACCGTTGAACATGATCTTGTCGCCGAAGGGAATGGCGCTGCAGGGGCACTCTCGCGCGCACTTGAAACATTTCGAACAAAACTGCTGCAGTCCGAAGTCGATGGGCTTGTCCACGGCCATGGGCAAATTGGTGGTCACGACGGCGGTCTTCATGCGCGGGCCGAGAAACGGATTCAGCACCAATTCACCGACCCGGGAAAGTTCGCCCAACCCGGCATGAAGCATCAATGGTATTTGCAATACCTCGCCCTTGGCCGAGGAATGACAGCGCGCGTCGTGGCCCAGCTGACGAAGGTAATTGGCAATGACGTTGCCGGTGACCTGGCCCTGCATATAGGCCCGGGCGCTCTGGGTGGCGGACATCCAGTCGTCCCCCGAAGCGCCTTCCATGGTTTCAAAACCCTGGTCGTAGATCATGACGATGGCGTACTTGTGGTCCGGTGTCACTTCCTCGCCCTTGCCGTCGTGGCTGTACCAGGCGTATTCGGGAATCTCACATATGCCGACAATGTCAACGTCAAGAAAGTAGGCCAGCGACTTAACGTGCTTGGCCATGGCGTCTGGATCATCGGTGCCGGGTGCCTGATCAGGCGCCGTTTCGCCATCCTGCAGGGGGACTTGCACCATCATCGTATCCATGATGGCCCGGGTCAGCGGATACTT
>CAYOOG010000201.1:2553-3124 GCA_964405515.1 uncultured Alphaproteobacteria bacterium
ATCCGCATCATCTCGGCTTTCGTGCGCTCGCCAAAATCACCGAAGCGCGCGCGGGTGAAGAATGCGCCTCGTGACGGCACGCGCTTGACCGACTCCGCGTCGATCCGCGTCGTCGGCTTGTCGACACGACTTACCGTCTCCATGGGGTATTTGCCAAGATGGGGCTCGCGGAATTTGTGTCTTAGAAAACGCATGGCGCTCCTCCCTCGGCCCCTCTACCGCAGTATTGGAAAAAATGGCGCGCCCTGGAGGACTCGAACCTCCGACCTACGGCTTAGAAGGCCGTTGCTCTATCCAGCTGAGCTAAGGGCGCCCAATACCGATCTTACCGATCCTAACGAAAATTGTCCGCGTAGGCCCGAATGTTCGTCTTCCGCTCCTGGGGCTCCTCGACATCGTAGGCAATGCCTTGCCCCTCGGCATAGGCGATGCAAGCCTCGCGGTTGGGGAATCGCAGTTTCACCTGGCGTCGCATATCACCGGAACCGGTCCAGCCGGTGAGCGGGTCGAGCCTTTTCGGCGACGAGGGCGCGAATTCCAGCACCCATTTGTGCAGGCTGCCGCGCCCCGA
>CAYOOG010000202.1:0-3071 GCA_964405515.1 uncultured Alphaproteobacteria bacterium
CAGTGAATCATGATCAAATCGTTTTGGGAATCCCGTTAATGGGTCCGGACCCTAAGCAGCAGCCAGGAAAAACGCACGCGTGTGGTCTGGAGCACGTTTTCGTATAGGTCGTCCTCGCGAACGCCGCCCAGCCGAAAGGCGTCTTCCTCGGCTTCCTCTTGAATGACCTCGACGATGTCGTCCACCAGGATAACGCCGGCGAGCCGCCCGCTATGGTCGACCACCGGCGCCGAGACCAGATCGTACTGCCGAAAGAGATAGGCCACTTCTTCCTGATCCAGGTCCACCGCCACCTGACGAATTTCGGGTTCCATGACTTCGCTGACGGCGACCGGGCGCTTGGCCCGCATGGCCCGGTTCAAGGGCAAGGCGCCGATAGGCCGATAGGCCGGGTCAACCACATAGATTTCGTGGAAGGTTTCGGGCAGATCGTCGGTCTCGCGCAGGTAATCGATGGTTTGACCTATGGTCCAGAAGGCCGGCACGGCAATGAGGTCGCGCTGCATGAGCCGGCCCGCCGTGTCCTCGCCGTAGGCAAGCCCCTCCTCCAAGACCACTCGCTCGGCCTGGGGCACGGCGTCGAGGATTTCGCGCTGCTCCTCTTCATCCATGTCCTCGAGCACATAGAGCGCATCGTCGGATTCCATCTCGCTGACCGCCGCCGCGAGTTGGCCCGGCTCCATGAGATCAACAACGTCGTCGCGAACCGCCTCCTCCAATTCGGGAAGCACATCCGGTTCAAGGTCGGCACCGACAAGGGCGATCAGCCGCTTGCGGTCGTCGGCGGCGAGAAGTTCCAGAAGGTCGGCCAGATCGGCGGCGTGAAGTGGTTCGATCAGAGACTGGACGGCGCGTTTATCGTCTGCCGCAAGCGCGTCACTGACTTCGTGGACGAAATCAGGGTCGACGGCATAGACGTCGTCCTTGGCCTCTTCCGCTGCTGCGTCTGTTGTGCCCGGGACGTCGCTCATGGCCGCACCCTATCACTAGAGTCCTTTTCGTCTAGTTCGAATCAATTTGATGGGAGCAAAGCGGTTTCTCGGGAAGGCGTGGCGTGAAGCGCGATATAGTATATCGAGCGAGTGCTACAACGTACCCGAGGGGCCGATTTACCCCACCGCAGGCTGGGTTTCTTTCCGCCGTGGCTATGTTGCGTCTCTTAGCCGATGTTCCCACATCGCCAGGCGAGACGCGCCTTGCCACGGCACAAATTAACTCCGGTCAAATGGTTCTAACTAGACGAAAAGGACTCTGAAAGACCCGCGAAGCGTAAAGCCTCGCGGGCCGAGAATTTGGTGCGGTCGAGAAGACTCGAACTTCCACGGGATATTATCCCACAGCGACCTCAACGCTGCGCGTCTACCAGTTCCGCCACGACCGCAAAGGCGTCTGTTTGCCGCCTGTATTGATGGATGGGATGTAGCAAATCCGCCGGTTTGAGGCAAGGCGGGAGGGCCCGGTGGTCAGATACCGTCGCCGTCCACGAAGCCATGAATGCCGCACTCGGTCTTCTCCTGGCCCGCCCAGCGGCCGTCCCGGTAGTCTCCACCCGGCGCCACGCGGTCGGTGCAGGGGATGCAGCCGACGGAAGGGTAGCCGTCGGCGACCAGCGGGTGGGCCGGAAGACCGGCGCTCTCCCTGGCGGAATTCAGCCGTTCCAGGTCCCAATCGGCCAGCGGGTTGATTTTGACCCAGCCACCTTCCGCCTCGATGTAGGGCAGATCGCCGCGATCCTCGGTCTGGAAACGCTTGCGCCCGGTGATCCAGGCGTTGAAGGGCTCAAGTGCCCCGGCCAGGGGCCGGGTCTTGCGCAGGGCGCAGCAGGCGTCGGAATCCGTGGACCAGAGCATGCCGTCGCTGTCCTCGGCCTCCAACTCGGCCGGGTCGGGACCAACGGACCGAATATTGCTAAGCCCCAGGCGCTCCCGGAGCTGGTCGCGATAGCGCTTGGTTTCTCCAAAAAGCTTGCCCGTATCAAGGAAGATTATCGGCGTTGCAGGGTCAATTTCAGCGATCATTTGCAGGAGAACCGCCGATTCCGCGCCAAAGGACGAGACCAGGGCGATGCGGCCGGGAAATTCCTTTTCGATCATCGGTCGAAGCAGATCGCCGCCGCTGAGGCCGCCGTAGGTTTGCGCCAGCTCTTCAGCTCGCACCAGCCCGTTGGTCCGCGCCGCCGCATCCGGTTCGACTATTCTGACCTCGAGACTCATGATCCTTCCCTACCCTTCGAGCCAATCCGGCGTGGGAAGCCCCTGCTCACGCAGGAACGTGGGGTTGAACATCTTGCTCATATACCGCGTTCCGCTGTCGGCAAGAATGGTGACGATGGTATGGCCCGGCCCCATTTCCCGGGCCAGCCGAATGGCACCGACCACGTTCAGGCCGCTGGAACCGCCAAGGCAAAGCCCCTCGTGCCGCAACAAATCAAAAACGACCGGCAGCCATTCGGGATCCGGAACCTGGAACGAATGATCGACCGGCGCGCCTTCAAGGTTGGCGGTGATGCGCCCCTGACCGATGCCCTCGGTGATGGACGTGCCTTCCGACTTCAACTCGCCACTGGTGTAGAAACTATGGAGCGCCGCGCCGAGGGGGTCGGCAAGGCCGATCTGGATATCCTTGTTCTGCTCCTTGAGGTACATGCCGACTCCGGCCAAGGTGCCGCCGGTGCCGACGGCGCAGATGAAGCCGTCCACCTTACCTTCGGTCTGGTGCCAGATTTCCTGACCGGTTGTGCGATAGTGACCCTCGCGGTTGGCGACGTTATCGAACTGCTGAGCCCAGATCGCGCCCTCCGGCTCACTTTCGTTCAGCTCCCGCGCCAGACGCTCGGAAAAATGAACGTAGTTGTTGGGGTCATCGTAAGGCACAGCCGGCACCTGGCGCAGGTCGGCGCCGCAAAGCCGCAGCATGTCCTTTTTTTCCTCGCTTTGAGTCTCCGGAATGACGATGACCGTACGGTAGCCGCGGGCGTTGGCAACCAAGGCCAGACCGATGCCGGTGTTCCCCGCCGTGCCCTCGACGATGACGCCGCCGGGCCGCAGTTTCCCTTTATCCTCCGCATCCTC
>CAYOOG010000203.1:0-3064 GCA_964405515.1 uncultured Alphaproteobacteria bacterium
TATCTCCTATCCGGGCGAGGCGCACGGCTTCCGCGTACCGGCCAACAACATTCGTTCGCTGGAGACGGAGCTTGCCTTTTACGGTCAGGTGTTCGGCTTTACGCCCGCGGGCGACATTCAATCGATCGAGTTGGAAACCTGTGAGGTGAAGTAGCGACAAAAAAGGGGCGCCCACTATTTACTCGGTGGGCGCCCCTATAGTTTTGACAGGCCGTTTCTTGTGAGGTCTAGAACTTACGTCCGATTTCGAAGCCGTAGACTCTCCGCGGTCCGGTAATGAACGTCGGAATACCGAAGATGTTACCGATGTTACCGGCGTCGATAATGAACTTCTTATCGAACAGGTTGCTCACCACGAACGAGGCGTACCATTCGCCACCGGCGAAGTTCTCAACGCCGACCTTGGCGTTGACCAGGTGCACTTTGTTCTGAACCAGATCAGCCTGGTTATCATCCTGGAAGAAGTGCCTGCTGCGGAAATTCCAGTCCGCACTGACCAGACCATCGCCAAGATCACCGAGCGGCGCCGTATAGGAGAAGCCGGCCGAGGCGGTATACTTCGAGCTGAGACGGAACTGATTTCCGGCCAGCTGCTGTACTTCGCCGCCTTTGCCAACCGCGTCGAAGGCGGTATCCGTGTAGGCGCCATTCAGGAACACCGTCAGCCCTTGCGTTGGCGCCCCCCTGAGGGAGAACTCAACGCCGTCCGCGGTAGCTGAACCGGCATTCAAGGCCTGAAACCTGCCGGTTGCCGGGTCAAACTGATTGGTGCGGAAGTTGCTGTAGGTATAGTGATAGTAGGCCAAGTCCACGGCGACGCGGTTGTCGAAGAACTCAGCTTTAATACCGGCCTCATAGTTCCAGAGGATTTCCGCCGCGATGTTGGTCATGGTAATCACGGGGAATCCGGCGTCGGTATAGGCTGCTTCACCACCCGAGGCCAGTCCGATGGTCGGCGACACGACTTCTGATCTACGGCCCTTGGAGACGATGGCGTAAGTCATCAGATCTTCGTTCCAACGGTAAGACAGGTTGAAGCGCGGCATGATGTCGTCGAAACTTAAAGTTCCGACGCCGTCTATGCCGGATCCGCCGCTAATACCGTTGGTGTTGGTGATAAGAGGGGTCGTCGGAATAATACGGCTCGGCACGTTAACGCCGAAGGTTGTGCCGCCCTTCTTCTCCCGGATGTAGCGAATACCCGCTGACGCATCCAGGTTATCCAGGATGGAGTAAGTAGCATCGGCATAGAAGGAATAGACGTCAAACCGTCCGGTGCCTCCCGCCAGCATTTCCAGCCAAGGCCGCATGGTTCCAAGGCCCATGGGCGATTCATCGATACGGCTCGGCACACCATTTACTTCGAAAGGTATATCCTTAAGCCCCGGAATGCCTATGAGCTTATAGAACATGATCGCAAAGTGGCCCTCGTCGTAGCCCATGTTGAAGGTGTCAAGGTTACGTTCGCGGGTGTAGTTGGCGCCAAAGAAGCCCCGGAGCTTGCCGCCCGAGTCATAATTGAAACGCAACTCGCCGGAATAGGCCTTGCCCTCTTCATCCGAGTGAAACTCCATGGCCCGCGCGGCAAAGCCGTCTGAATCCCAGGCCGAGAAGCCGTCAAAGGTGCGGTAGCCGGAGATCAGGTTGGCGCTCCATTCATCGTTGATTTCATAATCGACGAGGAAATGAAGACCCCAGGCCTTCTTATCAATGCCGAAGGTATCCCCGTTGGGCCCTAGCTCGGCGAAGGTAAACGGGCTGCCGTCGCCACCCGTCGGGTTAGCTGCGGCCGCCTTGAAGGCGACGCCGGGCGGTGTGTCGTGCTGCCAGTTAAAGATAAGGTCCACCGTGGTGCGGTCGTTCGGCAGGTAACGCAATGACATGCGCGTGGCGAAGGATTCGACGCCACTCAAGGTGGTTCCTTTTCCTGACTCCGTCGGGTTCTGCGATTCCCTGGTGCCGTCAATGTTCTTGATAAAGCCGTCACGCTTTCTGTAGTTGAACATGACACGGCCCAGGAGCTTATCGCCAAGGATGGCGCCGGTCATGTGGCCGCGGATCTTCCGCTCATTATAGTTGCCCATGGCAACTTGCACGCTGCCCTCGGGCTCCGCCTGGGGCTTGGCCGTAATCATCATGATGGCGCCGGTACTGGAGCCACTGCCGTAGAGCGTCGACTGCGGTCCTTTAAGCACCTCAATCCGCTCCATATCGAACATGTCGATAATGCCACTGCTGTTCCGGCTGGCGTCGATGCCGTCCAGGAAAACCGATAGCCTCGGCACGTCACGGGAGCTGGTACTGCCGCTGGATATACCGCGAATGTTGAAGCTGGGGCGAACCGGGCTCTGTTCCTGGACCGCAAGACCTGGAACGATGTAGGAAAGATCAGCAAAATGCTCGATCCCCATGTCATCCAGGAATTGTCCAGTATAGGCGGTGATGGTCAGCGGCACGTCCATCAGCCGTTGTTCGCGCTTCTGCGCCGTGACGATGATCTCTTCCAATGGGCCTTCGTCTTCTTCCACCACTATGGCTTCGCCGCCCGAAACAGCCGGGGCTACCGTGCCGCCGGCTTGCGCCAGGTAGACTGGCCCCATCGTGTTTCGCCCTTTGCCGTGGCGTAGTAACGATTGCTTGCCGGGCACGGGCGTGCCTTTGCGGTGCACGATGACCGTGTCCTCGTCCGTATACTTGAACGTCAGCCCTGAGCGTTCGAGCAGAATGTCCAGGGCTCTTTCAGGAGCGAAGACACCGTAGACACCCTGGGTTCTGATAGTACCGACCATGTCGGGCGTGAAGAGCAATTGTACATTGGCTTGCTGAGCGAATTGTTTAAGAGCGCTGCCCAATGCTTGGGGTGCGATTTCATACTGTCCCTCGGCTGCCGTGGCCGAAACGGCAAACGTCATCAAGCTGGCGGCAGACGCGCAAAGCAAGTTCGCGCGAAAATCCCTGAAGCCACAAGAACGCTTCACCTAACTCTCCTCCCTGGCGGGCCGAAAGCCGGTGACCTGCCCCCATTAAGTGGTCCAACTCCTATGAGAGAGTTTGGCGCAGGTTT
>CAYOOG010000204.1:0-2959 GCA_964405515.1 uncultured Alphaproteobacteria bacterium
GGCCAGTATTCCTACCCAAAGGATCACATTGGGCCCTACTAGACAAAGCAGGTCCTCTCTTGACAATCGGGTACTTCCAGTGCCCAAGAAACGCAGCCCTAACCAAAGAAGAAGAGGTGATGCCGCTGAGATCGATAGGGGGAGATAGCAGAATCCGATTGCCCATAAAAATACACCGGAGACGACAAACAAAACACGGCGCCGAATCAGTGAGGCGGAAAGAAGGCCTAGTCCCAGGGTGCATATATGGCAAATCAGGAAAAGATGCGGATAAGTAGTGTAAGACAGATTCGGGGCCTGCCCCATAGCATCTAGTCCAGTAAACGCGAAAACCGCTGCGGCATATGGCGCGAACCAGTAACTCCGCACCCAGAGATACGTCACAAACCAAATACTAAGGATGGCACTCAACGATAAGAAGAACTGAATCTGACGAAATCCCAACAGCGAGATATCGGGCCAAATTCGGAATATGCCGGCATTAAAGACGGAATAGAGCCGCACCACGTTGGTTCGGCTATCCGGAAACAACCGGTCGCCGACTGTCAGCCGCCAGCCGTCGGTCATATACATTCCCTCGTCGATGAAATTAAATCCGTACCTCAGGCTGCTCCAGCCGATCACCGCGATAAAGATCACGAGGGCACATCCCAGCGAAAAAATCACCACCTCTCGACCGTTCTTTCCACTCAGCACGGGCACTCAGTCCTCTCCCCAATCCGTAAAACGAGCGCTAGCATATAGTGTAGCCATCGCCCTGAAAATGGCACGATCACTCAATTTCAACCATCACACGATCTGCCGCAAGTCATAGATATTCCTTTTTTGTTCTTTTTGGAACCAATCACAATTGGTGTAAGTTGTCGCCGCAACAGTTGGCTTATACGATATGTCCGCAAGAGACCTAAATACATTGCTGAACGAAGGTTTAGCGCAGCACCGCTCCGGCCAGTTCGGCAAGGCCGAGAGCGCCTATCGCGGCGTTCTCAGGGCCCAGCCAGAGCATCCGGAGGCTCTGCACCTGCTGGGCGTGCTGGCGCTGGATTTGGGCAAACCTGAGCGCGCCGTAGAGTTGGTTGAGCGGGCTATAGCAGCGGCCCCAGATGCCGCCCCCTACCACGCAACACTCGGTAGAAACTATCGTGAATTGGGCCGCCAGGAGGAGGCAGTTGCCAGCCTGAGACGGGCACTACAATACGCACCTGCGACCGCAGACATATTTTCAAGTCTCGGTCTTTCCTACATGGAATTGGGAGATTTCGACGCCGCTAGAGAAGCTTTCGAGTCCGCTCTCAAAATTTCACCTAAGGACCCGGTTTTGCATTTCCACCTCGGCACTGCCCACCGCAAACGAGGTGACCTGCCTGTGGCGGCGCTAGGTTTTTCGGCGGCGCTTGAGCTAGATCCAAAGTTCGAGGCGGCTCTGGTAAATTTGGGCAATACACAAAAAGACTTGGCCGATTACGCCGAGGCCGAGATCAGCTATCGGCGGGCGCTTGAAATCATGCCGGATCATCCGCTGGTGCATTACAATATGGGCGTCGTCGCGGCGGCCCAGACCAAACTGGATGAAGCTGTCAGGTCTTACAGGCGGGCTATTGAACTTCAGGCAGATTTCCCGGAGGCATACTGTAATCTCGGAAATGCGCTGAAGGATCAAGGCATGATCCGGGAGGCCCTGGCTGCATTCCGATCAGCTCTGGACCTGCGTCCGGCCTACCCGAACGCCCACTCGAATATGTTGCTGACTTTGCAGAACGTAGCTGAAACGACCCCGCAAGCTATGCTGGCCAATGCCCAAGATTGGCAATCCCGTAACGGCGCCTCGGCGATCACGCCTCCGTCCAACTTTACCAACAACACAGATCCAAATCGGCGGATCAAGATCGGTTATCTTTCTGGTGACTTTCGCGAGCATCCAATTGGATTTTACATGCTGGCCCTATTGGCAAATCACAGCAAGGATGCCGTGGATGTCTACTGCTATTCCAATCACGAACACGACGACGACATGACCGCCGCATTGCGCGACAACATCGACCAATGGCGGGCAATTTCTTCCCTATCGGACGAGGATGCACTTGAACTTATCCGCCAGGATGGCATCGATATACTCGTGGACCTCTCGGGCCATACCGCCCACAACCGGCTGCAACTTTTTTCCCGCCGGGCCGCGCCGATACAGATCAACTACCTGGGCTAGCCCGGCAGCACGGGTTTGGCGACAATGGACTACCGCATAACCGACGCTATCACCGACCCGCCGGGCGTGGCCGACAGCCATTCGAGCGAGACATTATTGCGCCTTCCCAGTTGCTTTCTATGTTATACGCCCCCGCTGGATGCACCGGACGTTTTACTACTCCCCGCCTTGGAGTCTGGCTATGTAACTTTTGCTTCCTTTAACAACTTAGCAAAAATATCCGCGGAAACTATCGCAGCCTGGACGAAAATCCTTGACGCTGTGCCGAACTCCCACCTCCTTATTAAGAACCAATCCTTAGCCGACTCGGCCACGGCGCGGCATGTCCTGACACGATTCGCGGATAGCGGCGTAACGTCGGAAAGGTTAATATTGACTCCCCCGACCGTTAGCATATCCGAACACCTTGGCGTGTATGGCATAGTTGATATTGCGCTCGACACATTCCCCTATAATGGCACAACGACTACCAGTGAAGCACTGTGGATGGGTGTTCCCGTAATCAGTGTAATAGGCGATCACCATGCAGCCAGGGTCGGCGCCAGCCTCTTGAGACACTCTATGCTCGGAGAATTTCTGGCGACCAACGTTTCGGGTTATGTTGAATTAGCAGTAGAGCTTGCGGGCGACTTTGAACGCCTCAATACCATACGGCGCTCCCTTAGAGCTAATTTGCAGTGCTCCGGGATCATGAATGCGGAGACCTTTACGCAGGGCCTTGAGGGAATATATCGCGATACTTGGCGGGACTGGTGC
>CAYOOG010000205.1:0-1406 GCA_964405515.1 uncultured Alphaproteobacteria bacterium
ACAGCCCAAGCCAGCGCAAGACGGCCGGAAATCTGTTCAATTCTACTCATTCCCATGTAACACCGCCTGTAGTAGCGCTTTCCGGATGCTGCCAGGGATTGGCGTTAGCCGATTGAACACGCCTTCAGCCAAGCCAATTACCAGGTTTGACACCCGTTCGTCTCGGTTTACTCTAACAGTTTCTTACACTAAATAGTTGATTTTATTCGGAAATAGGTAAAGGTCAGGGGAAATTTGATGTAATGTAGGGAGTGTGTTGACGATTGCGGGCCGGAAGCTGTCATGAGATACTGCGCGTTCAGGTTTTGGGGCTGCAAAATCTGGTATGGGGACGGAAATGACATCGAGATCATCGCGTAGTGGTATTCAGTGCGGCCTCTCCATCTATCTGGGCATCATTGTTTTCATTAGTTTAGCGACGGCTGCGACGCCTGAGGGCGGTTTGCATATTGGCCGCGCGCCGACGGTTGTTAACATTGTTGAGGGACAACAGGTTGACCAGGACCGCAAGCGCATCGTGGTCAACGAGAACATCTACTTCAACGAACAGATCATCACCAGCGCTGATTCCAGTATCGTAATCGAGTTTCGCGATGGCTCGACCTTCGAGATGGGCCCCTCCGGCGCCATGGCCATTGACCGTTTCATTTTCAACCCCGCCGAAGGCGTGAACGAAAAGGTCATCAATTTCGTCCAGGGGTCGTTCAGGTACATTTCAGGTTTCAAAACCGCGGATACCAACGTGACCGTCAATACGCCGGTGGCGACTATGGGCATCCGTGGTTCCGTGGCGTCTGGTGATGTCCCCAAGGGCAAGCCTGCTGTATTCATTGTGGGTAATGGTAGTGCGACAATTACCAACGCCGGTGGCACGAACACGTATACCAGCGGGCAGTTCACGGCGGTATCCAACCCCAATTCGCGCCCACCGGCCTCGGGCCGCGTTCCGCCCGCGGTGGCCGCGGAAACCCTGGACCGGATTGCCGGCGATATCGGTACGGCGCCGCCACCGGCGCCGCCCAAATCAGTGGCCCAGAAGGCCGCCGACGGGCAGGCCAACCTGATTCCGGCAAACGATCAGGGCGCGGCTCAAGATGCGGCGCCAACCGTGGTTGTCACGCCGCCGCCGGCGCCTGAGGTAGACACACCTGTGCTCGACGGCGCGGTCGATACGGGTCTATTGGACGCTCCGGAGGATGCGCCCCTTACCGACGAGCAGCAGGATTTTGTCGATACCGTAGAGGAGGAAAATCCCGACGCCGAGGAAGAGGTTGCCGCGGTAACCGAAGATCAGCAGGAGCAGAACGAGGAAAACATTTCTGAGTCGACGACGGAAGTCGTCGAAGACACGGTCGCACAGGCTGATAACGCGGAACAGGTCGGCGATATCGTCGAGGCAGCCACCG
>CAYOOG010000205.1:1416-1866 GCA_964405515.1 uncultured Alphaproteobacteria bacterium
TCGGCGCGGCGGTTGAAGGTGCCGGCGACAACGAAAACGTGGATCAGAGCGAAGCCACTTCGGAGATCGTGAGTTCCGCGCTGGATGCCGGCGCTGATGCCAGTACGGTTGTCGAAAGTGCGGTCGAAGCGGGCGCTGATGCCAGCGACGTCGTTGAAACGGCACTGGATAAGGGTGCCAATGCTTCCGATGTGGTTGAAGGTGCGGTGGCCGGTGGTGCTGACGCGGATGACGTCGTTGATGCCGCCGTTAATGCCGGCGCTGACGAAAGTGTTGCTGACGAGGCTGCTTCCAAGGGCCAGGAGAAAAAGGCCGCCAAGGACGCGGAGGAAGCTGACGAAGCTGACGAAGCGGCGGTGGAAGCTGATGAGGTCGCCGAGGAAGCCGAGGAAAAGGCCGAGGAAGCCGAGGAAAAGGCCGAGGAAGCCGAGGAAAAGGCCGAGGAAGCCG
>CAYOOG010000205.1:1966-2937 GCA_964405515.1 uncultured Alphaproteobacteria bacterium
AGGAAAAGGCCGAAGAAGCAGCCGAGGAAGCCGGGGAAGCAGCCGAGGAAGCCGGCCCGCCCGAGGAAGCCGGCCCGCCCGAGGAAGCCGGCCCGCCCGAGGAAGCCGGCCCGGACGAGGAAGCCGGTCCGCCTGAGGAAGCCGGCCCCGATGAAGACGCGGGTCCAGACGAGGATTCTGAAGCACCTGACGATGCCGGCCCGCCGGATGACGCCGGTCCGCCAGAGGACGCCGGCCCACCGGAAGATGCTGGTCCGCCAGAGGACGCCGGCCCACCGGAAGATGCTGGTCCGCCAGAGGACGCCGGGCCGCCGGAAGATGCCGGGCCGCCTGAGGATAGAGGGCCACCTGAGGATAGAGGGCCACCTGAAGATCGGGGTCCGCCCGCGGACATTCCGCCGCCACCGGTGGAAAACCCGAACCAGGACGTTCCAAGCCCGAACTAAGGTGGGAATGGATTGACCTGATTGGGGCCCGAGGAGTTCTCTTCGGGCCCTTTTTTTGGCTAGTCTCCAGCGGTGGGTAAGCTAAGGGTAGGCGACGCCGGTGGTGTCAAGACGCAGACTCCGTCACACCTGCAGCTTATCGCTAGTACGCGTTTTGGTGATAGAATCCCAAGAATGCCGTCAAGACCAATATCTTGAAGTCCAAGTACAACGACCAGTTCTCGATATAGTAAATATCGTGGTTGAAGCGTTCGCGTATCTTGTCGACGGTATTCGTTTCCCCCCTGTAGCCATTGATCTGCGCCCAGCCGGTCATTCCGGGTTTGACCCGGTGGCGACACATGAAATCGCCGATGGATTTGGCGTATTCATCCGTATGGGTAGTGGCATGAGGCCGTGGGCCGACGAGCGACATTTCACCGCGTAAGACGTTGAACAGGTTTGGTAATTCATCAAGGCTTAAGGTCCGGAGGAAGCTCCCCACCCGCGTAATTCTTGGGTCACGTTTTGTTGCTTGAATAATCT
>CAYOOG010000206.1:0-2857 GCA_964405515.1 uncultured Alphaproteobacteria bacterium
CTGTGCATCGTTGTCACAGTCATATGGTGGATTTAATGAGTCTGGACCCTAGTAAAAAGCCCAAACTGATTCATCTAAATGGGAATCCCCTAGTTTGATGCTACTCGTAGGGCCGAAAGAAAGGGCCGTAAACAAGTAGCCTGCTAAGGCGCCTAATGCCGCCCTAAATGCTATCGCGAACTTGGGTGGAATAGTTACGGCAAGTACGACGCTGGGTTCGGTGAGCCGGACTACCCCTTACTGCCCGTAATCCACATAAATCGGTGAGGACCAGGCACGCTCTTCGACTGGCGCCAGGCAATCCTCTTCTTTTTCCCGGCCCGGTTCTCCCTTGCAAAGAGTCACTTCCACACACTGTCCCGTTTCGTCGTATTCGCAGGCTACTGCGTTGCCGTTCACCGCCGGGCTCGGCTCTTCGATTGCGCGAACGTAGTAGGCTGTGTCCCGTTCGGCGCTTGCAAACTCCGGGTCGCGGAATGTGACCACGCAGCCGTCCGGGTCGGCTTCGCAGTTGAACGTGCGCCACGGGTCTTCGATGAGACCATCAACGGATTCACCTTCGCTCATTTGGGGCCGGATGCGGATAACTTCGATGCGCGTAATCAATTTGCGCTCGTCCGAAGGGTTGTCACACTCGTTGTGGCAGAGTAATGCCAACCGTTCCGGTGAAAGGGCCGAGAGCGCGTATTCCGGGCAGCCCGGATTCTGTTTGTAGGCGCCTACGGCGCGTACTTCGAACTGCGGAGTTTGGTTCATTTCCAATACCGAACCCATGGGCGCCCTGGCACCGTCCGGGCTGTTTACCAAGTCAAACCAAAGCAGCGTCTTGCCACCGCTGGTGCCGTAGGTTTCCTTGGCATCGAGCCCCGACCAGATGGAATCACGATCGCGTCCGTCAGCGTGCACGGCAACCAGTCCACCCGTTGTTACGTAGTAATTGACGCGGTCCGTCATATCGAAGGGAATGCCACCAAGTTGCTTGTAGGGAATGGAATAGGGCAGGGGGTCCGCATCCTCGACACTCGGCATGCCCGGCAGACTAAAGGGCGATGTCAAGGAATCAGACATGCCGATTCGATCGAATTCCTTGTAGCCGGTGCCAGGACGAGCCGAGTGAATATCGCTCGAGCCAATAAAGCCCATGCGAAAGCGCTTGGGTGCGCCTTCTTCATCAAAATTACTGATGGCCGTGATGTATTGCGCGCTGCCGCCGGGCCGCAAACTATAGGATGGTAAGAAACAGTCCGTACACTGACCGGAATCGAGCCAGTCTTCCTGGGTTGCGCCGGGAACGACGATCGAGCCCTGGATGCCGCCGTCCAAGTAGTAACTTCGCGCTTCGGCGGCTCTGGATTCGCATTCGTCGGCGTCTTCAGCGACCGCCAAACATCTTTCCCGGATAATCTCGCCGGCGCGCCAACAGCCCGCCATGAAGCCTTCCACGGGCGCCGGGCAAAAGGCGTTACCGTCGTCGTCATATTCAATGGCGCGCCAACTGCGGTACTCCTCGGAATTGCCGTGACCCGAAGATATCTCAATCAGGGTCTGCCGATCAGGGTCGTTCTGTTCCGCCGTCAGTTGATGATCCCAGGTTGCTCCCGGCGGCGTGTAGAGTCCCCACGCCGTGCCATGAGGGATCACAATGGAATCATGCCCCCATTCGTCAAGTTTGCGGAACAGCTCACCGGGGGTCATTGCCCGCTCCACGCAATCCACGGGCAACTCCGTTGTATTGACGTCCTCCCGGCAGTAGGGCACTACCGCGTTCTCGGCATGAAAGCGGGCCATATCCATACCGCGGTCAACACTCAAGCCCAGCATGACGCGGCCCAAGAAAGGCACCACCGTCTTGAATTCCCCCATGACGAGCGGGGGCCGGGAGGCAATGGCGCGGGTCGGGATTTCACCGTCCTTGATGCTGCGGATCACGACGTTCTTATGGCCGTAATGATTTTCCGGCGTGCTTCCGGCCTGTGACCATTCCCAACCGAGGAACGAGACCATATCCGGGTCATCCGCATTACCGGCCACGGCGTTGCACTGGCGAATGGACTCAATGGTTTCGGCCCAGCGCCGTGGCGTTGTCGCCTCCGCGTGATCGTTGATTGACCAAAAATCAAGCGCCGAGCAGTAGCGGGCGAAGTCGCAGGCGTCGGCCTGGGGATGGGTCCCCTCTCCGCCGGAAGAAGGCAAGCTGAACAGGAAAGCGTCGGGCGAAACCGTTGTGTGCACGTGTAGATCGCCGAACAGAATCTGCTTCGGGTCGCCCACGCCCAACTTGGCGGCGGCGGTATTCTGGGCAACAGTCCTGTCTGAGATCACGGAATCGGGAATGGCAACCCCTTCGATCACGCCCGGCCCTTCATGGTTCCCGAACCAACCCATGCCTACGGCATAGATGAAGCCGCCACCAAGAACCAGCGCCGCGATCGCGGCGATTAATGCTCGTTTCATGCCCGAAATGCCCCCATTCCCGTTCAGCTGCGTCATGGTACATGAGTGGCCGGCGCAGTGATAAGAAAAAGAGGCTGCCCCGCGACAGCCTGACCCCGTCAATCTACTTCCTTGGTAAGACGTATATGACGCAACCGGTCCCCCCCTCTTAGGGGCAGAATACGCCAAATTAAAGAGTCCGGAATGTTCCGGCTCGACCGTTTTGGCTTAAGGCGGGGTAGGGGTCGCTCGGATCGGCCGTAACGCCAAGGAGAATTGATGGTGGAACTTGAAGAGCGGATGACCGGGAATGCCTTGCCTGGCCGGGCCTTTGACGCCCATACTGCGGCTATGCCGGACGCCAAAGCTTCTTTTATCAACGACATCTATCACAAGTATCATGGCTTATTGCGGCGCTACCTGA
>CAYOOG010000207.1:0-2855 GCA_964405515.1 uncultured Alphaproteobacteria bacterium
TGCGCTGGCTTGGGCTGTGCTGATAACCCTTGTGTCGGTCCTACCTTCGGAACAAGCCATATCAACTGGCTTGGGTGATAAGTGGGAGCATCTGGCGGGCTACGCCTTGCTCGCATGCCTGATCAAAATTGCCCGCCAAGATACCTTGTCCGCATGGAAGATTGCCGCCGCCGTGATCCTGTTTGGGGCGATGCTTGAAATCGTTCAATCGTTCGTGCCCGGCCGGCATGCAGAGTTGCTTGATGTACTGGCCGATATGCTGGGGGCCGCCTTGGGCATAGCAATTGGGAAAGGCCTCTTGCATTACTTCCACGCCCCTGAACGCTCGAAACCATAGAATCCCGCTTTGGGCCGAATTGCGAATATTTGACGCCTAAAACTCTTTGCATGGCAATGAAACTGCCGCTCGAGCTTGCAAAGTTCAGCCCGTCACTGCATTATCTTGGCGGTTGGGGAGCATGGTTGAGGCGTAGCTGGGGCAAGGCATTACGGCCACGGGTAACCGGCGAATTGATCGGCGTGTTCTTGCCGACGAAGGGGTTAGTTCAAATGATGGGCAGGGTAATCGGAACGCTTAGATATTTGAGGTTCCCCGCCATACTGATCGCCTTCTTGGCGGCGCTGACCGGGCCCGCTTTCGCCGCCAGCGATCCCGGTTTTGACGCCTTGAAAAGAGGCGACTATGCCAGGGCGGAACGCTATTTGCGCCAAACCCTTGCCGAATACCCGAACGATGCCTTCGCAATAATGAACATGGGTGTCGTATACGAGGCAACCAGCCGGCCCGATTTAGCCCGCACGATGTATCAGAGAGTGATCGAAATGGCGCCGCAAACCGCCGTGCGAAGAAGCACGAGCGGAACCTTCCTAGGCGAGCCCCTTGTCAATCTGGCGCGGCGTAATATGGCGGAACTTTTGCGTAACCATCCAGAGCTCGATCGCCCCACCGTAGAGCCCGCGCCGGTAGTGTCGGCGGTCAGACCGCTGCCCGGCACGCCTGCCCCTGTGGAGCCCATGGTCTCGGCGCCCCTACTTGATGATCCGATAGAGCCCTATGACGATTATGACGATTTTGAAACCGACGAGCCTCTCGAGCGTTTCGGCGCGCAGCTTGCCGCCTATAGAAGCCGCTCAAAAGCGGAAAACGGTTGGTCCTTTTTCATGGAGAAATATGCAGATTTGCTCGGCTTCTTGGACCCCGAATATGTCGAGGTAGATATACCGGGCAAGGGTACGTTCCACCGCTTGATTGCCGTTTCGCTTTCGAGCCGCGCCGAGGCCAAGTCGCTGTGCGATGCCCTGATTGACCGCGGGGCCGCGGGCTGCATCCCCAAGGATCTGGCGCAGCGGCGTGAAGTTCGGGCGTCTGTGCCCGAGCCGAAGACGCCAGAGCCGCAGCTTCCCGAGCTCCAAGTTTCTCCCACTTATACTGAATCGCCGGGCGACCGTATTGGTGTTCAGCTTGCCGCGTTCAGAAGTCGCTCCAATGCCGAGCGAGGTTGGCAAACGCTTTCGGAGAAGTACGCGCACCTTATCGGTGATCTGCAACCCTATTACATTGTCGTGGATGTGCCGGGGAAGGGAGAGTTCCACCGATTGGTCGCCGGGCCGCTGGATAGCCGCAGTGAGGCGAATTCCCTCTGCCAATCGCTGAAGTCTGAGGGCGCCGGTTGCATGGCCCGCGTATTTTAGGCGGAACAGTATCCCAGGCGAAAGTTATGTATGGCCGGGCTGATGTGCGCCCGATAATATCAACGTCTTGATTTCGCCCTTTTGGGAAGGGTTCCCTACCCGATGCCCCGCAAGCCACACATTCATGAGGACTTAAGTCGAGAATCAGAGGTAACTTCTAGCTCGGACAGGTCATTCGGCGTGGTTATGACCGTGGTGTTTTCGGCCATTGGACTGTGGCCGCTTCTTGAAACGGGTGACGTGAGACTATGGAGCCTGATTGTCGCGGGTGGTTTCGCGCTTCTTGCTCTGGTGCGCCCGGTAACTCTGGCGCCGCTAAATCGCGCATGGTTCAAGTTCAGCCTTCTGCTCGGCCGTGTTGTTACGCCGATTGTCATGGCAATTATTTTTTTTCTTGTGGTGACACCGACCGGCCTGCTTATGCGCGTGTTTGGAAAATATCCCTTGAGGCTCAAGTTTGAACCACAGGCTAAGACCTACTGGATTGACCGCGAGCCGCCCGGCCCAGCGCCGGAGACCATGCGCAACCAATTCTGAAGGAATACAAGATGTCTTTCTTGAAAGAATTTTGGACCTTCATGCGAGTGCGCAAGAAGTTTTGGCTATTGCCAATGATGCTGATGATGGCCCTGTTCGGCGGCCTGATTGTCCTGGCCGAGGGTAGCGCCGTGGCGCCCTTCATTTACACGCTATTTTAGGCCGAGCGGTTAACAACAGTGCAAGTACTGGGCATCTCCGCCTTTTATCACGACAGCGCCGCCGTCCTGATCAGGGACGGTGAAATTCTGGCGGCCGCCCAGGAAGAAAGGTTCACCCGCAAGAAACATGATTCCGGTTTCCCCGAACACGCCGTGTCCTATTGCCTGGGCACTGCCGGGTGCGACCTTGACGCCATCGACAACATCGCCTTTTACGACAAGCCGTTCCTGAAGTTTGAGCGTCTGCTGGAGACCTATATCGCCTTTCCGCCGCGAGGCTTCCAAAGCTTTTCAAAAGCACTTCCCTTGTGGCTCAAGGAAAAACTGTTTCAGAAATCATTGCTACAAGACATGCTGAAGAAGCATGGCCCCGATTTCGATTGGGAAAACCGATTGCTTTTTGCCGAGCACCACCAGTCTCATGCCGCCAGCGCCTTCTTCCCCTCGCCGTTCGAGGAAGCCGTG
>CAYOOG010000208.1:0-2849 GCA_964405515.1 uncultured Alphaproteobacteria bacterium
GTCTGCTTTGGGTCATAAGCAGACATCTAGAGGGGCTCAGAGGCCATGTCTGCTCCTGTGTACAAAGCAGACATCAACTGGGGTCTGAAATCGATGTCTGGGATGTCCGCTATTAGCCAAAAGCGGACTCTACAGATTCCAAAGCGGAATCACGAAATTTGGCCACCCACCCGCGAGCGGGCACTTTGAAACGGAGAAATGGATAGCCGCACATAGGTTGATTACGAGGGCCCGAAACCAGCGTTATTTGCACCTCTCGATGGTTCTTCTAATATTGGGCAACTTAGTCATCTTGATCCAATTTCTCACCGCCGAATCTCTCGTCAATTTTCTGCCACTGGCTGGTTCCGACCAGATCGTGAAGGTCGGAGAGGCTTGCGCCCTTTTCCGCTTCGTCAAGTTTCCCGGACATTAAAAGCCCGGCGGTTTCCCTGGCAGCGTTCAGGACGCTCATGAGGATTGCGCCGGGACAGATAATCAGGGAGTACCCCATTTCACCAAGTTCCCGCGGCGGAACGTAAGGCGTTACGCCCAGAGTGGACATGTTGATGGCCAGCGGCGCTTTGTCGCGTAGCTGGGTCGCGATCGCCTCGATCTCCTTCCGCGATTGGGGCGCTTCGACAAACACCAAGTCGGCTCCGACGTCCGCAAGAACTTCGGCCCGATGGATGGCGTCATCTAGGCCATGGACAGACCGGGAATCAATTCGCGCCTGAATCAGGAAGTCAGGGTTCTGCCTAGCCGCCAAGGCCGCCGAAAGTTTCGCTTTGGCCTCTTCCAGGGAAATCCCAGCGACCCCCATGCTTTCGTAGGTTTGAACCGTTCGCACCACGCTTTTGACATCGCCGTATCCTTCATCGGCGTCGACTAGAACCGGCAGATCAGAGCCCCGCATAATATCCCTTACGCCGTCGACCATCTCGCCGAAGCTGACAATCCCTATGTCCGGCATGGCGTAACGGCTGGCGATCATAGGCAAACCACCAATGGAGTAGGCGGAGAACTCCGATTCTTCGATAATTCTTGCGGACAAGGCATCATGTGCGATGGGCAAAATCAGCGGCTGGCTTGCCTGCATGGCATCTTTCAGACTTCGTATCATGCGAAACTGCTCCCGATATTGTGCCCCTCCCGGACCGCGATCATAACCGACCGGGGCATGTAGGCGTCGCCGATGACGTGGACCTCAACACCGGCACCGGTCAGCGGCGATAGGAGTTCAAGGTTAGGGCTTCGCGGTGTGGCGTAGGTGAAGAGCGCCACATCATCAATTTCGCCTTCACGGCCCGTGAAAATATTTCGATAGACAAAGACGCCGTCCTCGAAGCGCGAGTTGGTTGAAGGCTCCGACCACGGGATTACGGCGATTTCCTTTTCGGCCATTCGCTTGCAGATGCCCTGCCGCCGCACCAGCGGCTCGTCCCGGGCGATGGTCTCGCAAGGGTTGACGATAACGACCCGGTCGAACTTCTCGCTGAAGAGCTCCGCCGCCGAATAGGTCGCGTCGCTGCCGTCAAAATCATAAATCACCGCTGTACCCGGCTGTTTCGCCGGATGGGACAGGACATCCGAGACCGTGTCCCAAAGGCCGCGCACGATTCCATCGTCGCGGAGTTCTGAGGGCAATTGCGCCGGCCATATCATGGTGGCACCACTGGCAAGGATCACAACATCCGGCTTGAGATTAAGAATATCGTCAACTTCCGCCCGCCACGACAGGGCGTATTTGACGCCCGCCTTTTGGCCATACACCAGCTGCGCGTCATAAGTTGAACTGGCGGCATCGCAACCCGGCAGGGAGGCGTAACGCCGGGTCTTACCGCCAAGCTCTGCGGAGGCACTGAACAATGTGACCTCGTGTCCCCTGGCTGCAGCCACCCAGGCCGATTCTAGGCCCGCCACACCGCCGCCAACCACGACCACGCGTTTCTTTATTTCAGCAGCTGTCGGCCACCAGTCCGCCTCATCGGGCTGGCCAACCCGCGGATTATTGTCGCAGGCGACCGGACGCCCGAGGACGGTTTCACCCCAACAATTGTTGCTTGAGGTGCAGTACCTGATCTCGCTTTCCCGGCCCTGCCCGGCCTTCAGGCCCCAGGCCGGGTCCGTGATCAGAGTGCGCCCCAACATGATGAGATCGGCACCACCGTCCGACAGAATGTCTTCCGCCTGGGCGGGCTCCAGGATACGTCCCACGGCGGCCACCGGCATCGGGGCACAGGCTTCCCGCAGCGTCTTTATTTGGGCCAAATAGGTACCGCGATCGGTGTGCAGGTCGGGAATATGCATATGCAGCGTTGAGGCCTGCGATCCCTGTACGAAGCTGAGGTAGTCAACCTTACCGTCAGCGGAGAACCAGGCCGCTATATCTGCAGAATCGTTCCAATCAATGCTGCCCGGTACGCCGTCGGCGCCCGGCAACCTCAATCCGACAATAAAGTCGCTGCCGCACTCGGCACGAAGGGCGGCGATGGTTTCATTCAAGAATCGCCGGCGGTTCTCCTCTGACCCGCCGTATTCGTCTTCGCGGATGTTCATCCAGGGCGAGAGGAACTGATGGAAGATGTGTCCGTGACCGCCCGAGATCTCAACGCCGCTAAAGCCAACACCCTTCAGCCGCCGCGCCGAGGCGGCGAAGTCCTCGATCATGCCGCGTATTTCGTCCACGGTCATGGCGTGGGGCACGGTCCAGCTCAAATCGTCCGGAAGCGCTGAGGCGCCCACGGCAAAAGGCTTGCGGATGGGCCGAATGTCGCCCCTGCCGGGGTCTTGAACCTGGGCCAGCAAATGGCAGTCATACTTGCCCACGGCCGCTGCCCATCGCTTGAACCCGTCCAGATCATCCTGGC
>CAYOOG010000209.1:0-2828 GCA_964405515.1 uncultured Alphaproteobacteria bacterium
AATCATGATCAAATCGTTTTGGGAATCCCGTTAATGGGTCCGGACCCTAGCTTGCTGCAAGGCTCGAGAACTTTCGCATTAACATCGTTAGGATTGCCGCCTTCATTTATCCAAGATTTGAGTTGGTCAAAATAGAATTGTTCCATCTTGGACAATTCTTCTGCTCGAGCTGCACCGGCGACAAAGCTCCAGAAAAAGACCTGAACGAGCACATTTCCGGCAATTGCGCGTTTTGTCCTACTCATAAGAAGCTTCCTTTAAAGGCCCGGTACACGATATCCGCGTTTACGTTAGACGCTTTTATCCGTGGGATATAGGGAAACCGCCCCCCGAGGTCACCCGCAGAGGGGTAACTGGCCCTGTGCTTGGGTTGCCGACACCGAAAAGCCGCTTTAGTGCCCTCGTGGCGACCTCGGCGGAATGTACTTACTAAATACTTACTCGTTTCATATCGTTCTTACCAACGATTTGATTCAAGTCTAATTTATATGGGTTTTGAAGGGGTTAGTTGGTGCCGGAAGCAGGATTCGAACCCGCGACCCCCTGATTACAAATCAGGTGCTCTACCACCTGAGCTATTCCGGCATCTGAGTGCCGATCATATACCCAGAGCGGGTGCGGCGGGCAAGTTTGCCGCTTACTGTTTCCAGAGCAGCCAGTAGCGACGTTCGCTTTGCTCGCCAAAGGGCCCGGCCTCGATTTCCTCGGGCGGGCGTTCGCTGTCCCAGCCGTAGTAATCCAGGGAATATTTAACCTCGGTCACGCTTTGCGGCATGATGAACTGCACCGGTCGTCCGGTGGCGTCGGAGGCGGCGTTTTCGGCCAGATAGACCACTTCCTGCACCAGTAAGGGCGCCTCTGTTTCGTTGACGACAATGGAATCGCTGGGTGAAATGGTGTTCACCAGGTCCTTCGAGCCGCCTTCGCCCAGGTCGTAGCTGGTGGTGCCGTAAAGCCGCCACGCCCCGGCCATTTTTTGCTGGTCGTCGTCCTCGACGATGATTACGCGGGTGCCGGTGGCGTAGGTCATCTGGCCGATCATCAAGGGCGTCAGCAGGAAAGCCGCTTTCACCGGCCATAACAACACGCGAAAGAAGCGGTTCCTGACCGGCGACAGAAAGCGCCGCCAGAACATAAAAACTGCAACGTAGAGCCCCAGGCCCAGCGCCATGGCGAGGGAGAATGAAAGAAACTCAGGCAGCAGCATTGCCTCGACCTCCTCGACTTCCCCGTCACGCCGCCCCAGTTAACCATTAGACCGGCAAATCGTGAATATTCGGATAATCGGGCCGGAACAGCTGGATTCAGGCCTCCCGGGCCAGTTCGTAAAGGGCCACGGCGGCGGCGTTGGAGACGTTGAGGCTCGGCATGCTCTCGGGGAGACCGGCGGTGATCGGCAGACGGACCAGGGCGTCGCAGTGCTCGGCGCTAAGCCGCCGCAAGCCGCTGCCCTCGGCGCCTAGAACCAGGGCCACGGGGCCCTCGGACGCCCCGCCGCTCAGGCTTTCCGCTGCCGTGGCCTCGAGGCCCAGACGCCAGTAGCCTAGGTCCGCCAGTTCATCCAGGGCTCGCGCCAGATTGGTCAGCCGCAGGTAGGGCACAACCTCCAGGGCGCCGGAAGCGGCCTTGGCCAGGGCGCCCACCGGCGGCGGGGCGTGGCTCTTGGTAGTGATCACGGCGCGGGCGCCAAAGGCGGCGGCGGAGCGCAAGATGGCACCGACATTGCGCGGATCGGTGACTTGGTCGAGAACCACGGCGATGGCCCGGTCTCCGTCATCCCTGGCGCCTTCAATGGCGCAGGCTTCATCTAGGGTGGGCGGAGTCAGGGCCTCGGCGGCCAGCAACAGGCCCTGATGGGCCGCGCCCTCGGGCAGCAGGCGATCAAGGTCCGGGCGGGGTAGGATTTCCGGTTTTGGCGCGCCTTCGGGCAGCCCGGATGCCGGGGCTTTCGTTCCCGTGGCCCGCTTTTCCAGGGCGGTCAGGGCTTTTTCCGTGAGCAGAAGCCGCTGACAGCGCCGCGCCGGGTTGTTGAGGGCCGCCAAAACACTGTGCCAGCCATAGATCCAGTTTCCTTCCTGGGTCCCGGCTGAGGCCCCGGATGGGGCCTTCGTGCGGGCCTCGCTGGTCCGGACGGATCGGTTTTTCGCCTTGGCGCCGCCGCGACGCGGCTTCTTGCCCTGGCGCGGCGTCTGACGCGGCATGATGATTTCTCCTAACTGACCGTGATTATTCGTTTTTTTTCGATATCCGGGGCTCTCTGTGCTTGCGCCCGCGGACGCATGGACTTATATTCGCCTCTCGGTATTCGTCAACATATCCTTTGTCGCCCTGGAAAGCCTGGGATGGCAAGGGTTGTGTGCGCTTTTTCGAGTTGACAAGGAACGGCAAATTCTCATAGTGCCGCCAACCACACGGAGGACCGGATTCTGCCCGTAAAAGGAGGGGTGGCCGAGTGGTTAAAGGCAGCAGACTGTAAATCTGCCGACGTATGTCTACGTAGGTTCGAATCCTACCCCCTCCACCAGGCTGTTTGGGCCGGCTGATGGGGGTGAATTCGGCCTCACGGTGCGAGATGGGGGAGCGAAGGATTTACAGGCGGGTGTAGCTCAATGGTAGAGCCCCAGCCTTCCAAGCTGGTCACGTGGGTTCGATTCCCATCACCCGCTCCAGGAATACCGGTTTTGGCTCGCCACAAAGCCACATCGGCGGGGCGTAAGGACGGAACGGCGAAGTTGCGGAGAATGCACAGGCAGCTTTTTAGGACGAGAGAAAAATGGCCAAACAGAAGTTTGAACGTACCAAACCGCATTGCAATGTCGGCACGATTG
>CAYOOG010000210.1:0-2802 GCA_964405515.1 uncultured Alphaproteobacteria bacterium
GGGTGCCCTCCGTTTCCAAGAATCGTATTCGCGCAATGGTCGAGGACCGTCCGGATTGGGTGGTCTCGCGCCAGCGCGCCTGGGGCGTGCCGATCACCGTCTTCGAACACAAGGAAACCGGCAACCCCCTGACGGACGAGGCGGTCAACGGTCGTATCGTCGAGGCGGTCCGGGCCGAGGGCGCCGATGCCTGGTTCACCAGCGCACCGGAAAGGTTCCTCGGGCCCGATCATGACCCGGCGGATTATGTTCAGGTCATGGATATCTTGGATGTCTGGTTCGATTCCGGCTGCACGCACAGCTTTGTTCTGGAGACGCGGGACGACCTGGCCTGGCCGGCGGACCTTTACCTGGAGGGCACCGACCAGCATCGCGGCTGGTTTCAATCCTCACTCATGGAATCCTGCGGCACCCGGGGCGCGGCGCCCTTCAAAGCGGTGCTCACGCACGGCTTTGTTCTGGCCGAGGACGGTCGCAAAATGTCCAAGTCCCTGGGCAATATCGTGTCGCCCGAGGATGTCATTCGCGATAGCGGCGCCGATATCTTGCGGCTTTGGGCGGTATCTTCCCAGTATACCGAGGACCTGCGCATCGGCCCCGATGTGCTGCAGACCAGCGTCGACGCCTACCGGCGCATTCGCAATACCTTCCGCTTCATGCTCGGCAACCTCGCCGGATTCGATGAGGCCGAACGCCTGGCGTCCAAGGAAATGCCGGAGCTTGAACGCTGGCTGCTGCACCGCCTCGCGGAATTGGACGGCCAGATGCGACGCTACGTTGAGGATTACGACTTTTCCCGCATGTTCAGTGCGCTCTATAATTTCTGTACAGTTGATTTGTCGGCTTTTTACTTCGATGTCCGCAAGGACTCGCTTTATTGTGACGCCTTGATGAGCAATCGCCGCCGCGCCGCGCGTACCGTGCTCGACCGGCTGTTCCACTGCCTGACGGCCTGGTTTGCGCCGCTATTATGCTTCACCGCCGAGGAGGTCTGGTTGACCCGATTCCCAAGTGACGACGGCAGCGTCCACCTGGAGCAATTTCCGGATATTCCCGGCGATTGGCGTGATGACGCGCTTGCCGGCAAGTGGTCGGATATCAGAACCCTGCGCCGCGTTGTCACCGGCGCGCTGGAGGTCGAACGGCGGGAGAAGCGCATCGGCGCCAGCCTGCAAGCGGCACCCAAGGTCTACGTCGAAGACCACGCTTACGTCGAGGCCCTGGATCGTATCGACTTGGCAGAGTTGGCCATTACCTCGGTTGCCGAAATCATTGAGGGCAAGCCCGCGGGCGAGGCTTTCAGTCTGGAAGATGTGCCCGGCATTCGGGTGGTCAGCGAACTGGCCGCTGGCGAAAAGTGCGAACGCTGCTGGCGCGTGCTCACGGAAGTTGGCGAGACCGCCGATCACCCCGGCCTATGCCGGCGCTGCGCCGAGGTGGTGTAGCCATGCGTGCTTCGTCAGGCCGAGTAATTCTCATAGGGTTAGGGGTCGCCCTGTCGATATTCTTCCTCGACCGGCTGTCCAAGTGGTGGCTGATCGACGTATTCGATATATCGGCGCGGGGCGAGGTGGAACTGGGCCCGTATTTCAAGCTGGTCCTGTTTTGGAACAGGGGCATCAGCTTTGGCCTATTGCAGGGCGGAGACACCTGGCGCTGGGTTTTGGCGGCGATTTCCCTGTTCGTGGGCGCTGTGCTAGTTTACTGGCTGTCTCGCGCGCCTCGGCCCTATACGGGTTTGGCGCTTGGGCTTTTGATTGGCGGCGCCATTGGCAACGTTTATGATCGTGTTGTTCACGGCGCAGTGGCGGATTTTTTCTACCCTCACTGGGGGGAGCATTATTTTCCCGCCTTTAACGTGGCGGACGCGGCAATCAATATCGGCGTGGCGCTGATTCTCTTCGAGGCGCTCTTCATGCCCCGGGATGATGAGGCGGAAGCGCTGATGGACACAGACGAGGACGAGGCGCCGCTGGAACCATTCGAGGCGGAAGCGCCTTCGGATACGGAAGAGCCCTAAAGGGCACGGCGGCGGATTATTGGAGGCCTGTATGACTAGGAGCAAATTGATGAGGCACAACTCGGCGCTGGGCGGTGTTTTGCGCCTTTCTCTGGCTGTCGGCCTGGTGGCAACACTGGGCGGATGCGGTTTCAGGGATGCCGTGGGGCTGAGCAAGAGGCCGCCGGACGAATTTTCCGTCGTTACCAAGGCGCCCTTGATCGTTCCCCCTGACTACGGCCTTCGCCCGCCGCGTGCCGGCGCGAAGGGCGCTGGGGCCAGTGACGCCGGTGGTTCCGCCGCGCGCAGTGTTTTTGGCAAACGCACCCGCAGCGCAGCGACCGACGCCTCGCCCGGAGAGATAGCACTTTTGCGGCAGACCGGGGCATTGAATGTCGATGCCGGCATCAGGGACCAGATCAGGCGTGATAACGGTGTTGGCGGCGAGTGGGACGACGTCTACGAGGACGAGGACGGCAAGGGTTTTCTCGATAAACTGAAGTTCTGGAAAGACGACGACGACAACGACGCACAACCCGAGTAATCGCTGAGCAGTGCCGGTTCGTCATTTGACTGCAATATTCTCCTCACGGCAATTCGTGGCGGTAGTCGCCGCGACAATGCTTCTTTGTCTGTGGTCGAGTTGGTCCCTGGCGGCGGAGCAGCGGGCCGCGACCTTCACCCTGGACAACGGCATGGAAGTGGTCGTCGTGCCCGACCATCGGGCGCCTGTCGCCGTGCACATGATCTGGTACCGCGTTGGCAGCGCCGACGACCCCCGCGGCGAATCTGGCATCGCGCAT
>CAYOOG010000211.1:0-2693 GCA_964405515.1 uncultured Alphaproteobacteria bacterium
TGAATCATGATCAAATCGTTTTGGGAATCCCGTTAATGGGTCCGGACCCTAGCTAATTTTCACCACTGGAAGGTCGCCAAGGTGGCATCCGGATAAATACCACGCCCGGCACAAAGGGATTCCAGCTTGTCGGCGGACGGCAACTGCCCCGGCGAGATGCCCAGCGCTTCCGCCTCTATGCCGCCGCAAACCAGTGCCGATCCCATGCCCGCCTTTTTGGCCCCGGCGATATCCGTTGCGAGCCCGTCTCCAACCACCAGCACTCGAGACTGGTCGGTCACGGGCGCCGTCAAATCGGCCAACAGTCTCAAACAGTGGTCGAAAATAATCTTGTAAGGCTTGCCGAAGTAACTCACCTCGCCACCCAGCTCTCTGTAGAGGGCGGCCAGGACACCGGCGCAGGGTATTCGCTTACCCGAACGGACAACAACCAAATCAGGATTTGCGCAAAGCATTTCTAGGCCCCGTTCGCGGCTGCGTGTGAGAAGATCGCGATAGTCCTCGACGGTATCGTGATCGTCATCCAGAACCCCCGTGCAAAGAATGTAGTCTAGGTCTTCGGCCAGGGCGGCGCCGGAACTTTCGAGCGCGGTAAATGTAAACCCGTTGAGCAGTGGTCGGTCCCGTTCCGGACCCAGGTGAAGAAAGTGCCCCTTCTTGCGGATGAGAGCCAGGCGCGTCACGTCGCCCGAAGTGACAATTCCGACATACAGAGTCCGATCCACCCCAAGGTCCGCCAACTGCTTGATTATCTCGGAGGATGGCCTCGGCGCGTTGGAGACGACGATGACCGGCATCTTGGCGCGCTGCAGTTCGCCAAGGCAGGCCACGGCATCTGGAAAGGCCGCCACGCCGTCATGGAGAACTCCCCAAACGTCGCAAATCACGGCGTCATATCTGGCCGCCAGGGTATTTATACCGGGAGTGGTTTCAATAGTGCTCACAATCCAATTGCCGCTTGTTTACGACGCCGGACGACTGCTTTCCCGGCTCGGTCTGGGTTCGCCAAACAAGAAACCCTGACCATAGTCGGCATTAAAATCGAGCAGATTGACCATTGTCGTCTCGTCCTCGACCTTTTCCACTATAAGGGACAGACCGTGAGAGGCTATGGCTTTCTTGAACGCCCCATGGTCTTGTCCGTTTTCACCGCCCCGCCCAAGTTCCAGCAGATCGCCTGCGGCCACGCGCACGAATCTGAAATGGCGTTCCGCCAGATCCCTGAAATCCATGTCGAGATCGGAGACCTTATCGACAGAGAAACGGAAGCCCCAACCGGCGAGCTTGTCCAGATCCTCTTCTATTTCCGGTGTTCGTGTCGAGAGGTCGGCCTGTGGAAATTCAAAGATCAAACTGTCCGCCAAATCATCGTTTTCCGACATGAACTCGATGAACTGCGGGAAGAAATCCCGGTCATGCAGGGTGTGCTCCGAGATGTTGACGAAGAAGCCTGGATTCTTGTTTCGGCGGCGAAAGTTTCGGACCGCCTGAATACAGCGAAACAACAAGAGGTTATCGAGCGCCGATACCAGCCCTTCCCGTTCGGCTAGGCCCACGTATTGTTCCGGCATGATGACATCGCCCTTGTCGTTACGGATGCGCGAGAAGCTCTCGTAAAAGCTCACCTTGCGCTGTGGCAGCGTAACCACCGGCTGCAAATACAGGTCGACACGGTTGCGCGCCAAGGCCTGCTTGGTGATATTGAATATTTCAGTGTCGCTCAGTTCGTCCTGCGCCGGCGCGCCGCTCTCGCCCGGCTCCTCGGCCGCCTGGCTTGCCTGTGCCGGCGATTTACGCTTCGGCTTTGACAATTTCGAGCCCTTTTCGGATTTTTGAGCGACCTTGGCGATCAGTTCCTGCAGAACCTGCATTTCAGCGACAATGTCGGCGCTGGCCGAAGGATCGCCGTTGACGCCGCCGGCCGCAACGTCGGCAAGTTTTTGCCGCACGGCCTCCAACTCCAGCTCGCCCTGCCTGGAGGCTACGCTCAATTCGGCCATTTCCCCTATCAGGAAAGCCCGGTCACTGCGTTGGGCAACCAGATGATGCAAGAAGGCGAAGCCGATAAAGATTACCGCCCCGGCCAGGGCCGCAGTGACGCCAT
The DNA here is from genome assembly GCA_964405515.1 of uncultured Alphaproteobacteria bacterium. Classification (GTDB taxonomy): domain Bacteria; phylum Pseudomonadota; class Alphaproteobacteria; order JAPYRI01; family JAPYRI01; genus CAYOOG01. The sequence goes on from CAYOOG010000211.1 coordinate 2,105, forward strand.
CGGTGCCCTCGGTCAGGGTCGGCAAGACCACCGACGTGGCAAGGGCGATCACGGCGTAAGAAATGACGATAAGGCCGTTAACGATTAGTCTCATGGCAACAGTATCCGCCCGTGGCATCTTTCCCGAAAGGGCGATGATAGTGCAGGATATAAGGGTAACGCATGGTTAATTGTGCGCCGGAAATCTTAACAATGCCCGGAAAGGAGCCGAAAATGAGAGAATCCGGCTTTTGGGTTTTCGCCTACGGCTCGCTCATGTGGGACCCAGGCTTCTCCTTCGAAAAGGCGCTGCCGGCCCGGCTCCACGGCTATCACCGGCGGTTTTCGGTCTATTCCAACGGCAGTTGGGGAAACCCGGCGAATCCAGGCCTGGCCCTGGCGCTTCACCCCGGGGGCTCCTGCCTTGGCCGTGCCTTCAAGATCGCCGCCGCCGGGGTGCCGAAGATCCTCGACGCCCTGGACCGCCGGGAATCAGCCTACGCGAGGCGTCAGGTCGTCGTCACCCTGGCCGGACAGACGCCGCAGAAGGCCTTTACCTACGTTCACAATCCAGCACACCCCAGGGCCACCGGGCGTTTGCCGGCATCCT
>CAYOOG010000212.1:0-2689 GCA_964405515.1 uncultured Alphaproteobacteria bacterium
TTCCGGCCATTAGGGACGTTTCCTTTCTGTATCCAAAAGGGGGCCAGTTGTGAATAAAAACGATCTAGTTTCGGCCGTGGCCGGTTCGTCCGGTTTGTCAAAGGCTGACTCGGCACGGGCCGTGGACAGTGTATTTGACTCAATCACAGCCGCCTTGGCGGGCGGTTCCGAAGTCCGTTTGGTGGGCTTTGGTACTTTCAGCGTAGTGCAGCGTAAGGCTTCCATGGGCCGTAATCCACGCACCGGTGAACCGATACAAATTCCGGCATCTAAGCAACCCAAGTTCAAGGCGGGTAAAGGCTTGAAAGACGCCGTCAACTGACCCAACATGACGCTGCTCCCATAGCAGCAGAATAATCCGGCCGTCCCTGGGGGCGGCCGGTTTCGTTTAGGCGGTTCGTTTAGGCGCCATGTGTTAAGGTCCGCGAGTGACACGCGGGAGATTAAAGGGCGATTAGCTCAGCTGGGAGAGCACCTCGTTTACACCGAGGGGGTCGGCGGTTCGATCCCGTCATCGCCCACCATTTCTTTTGCGCGGCTAAAGCAGTTGCCAGGCGACGATCGCGGCGCCAAGGACCAGCGCAACAAGTGCCGTCTTTCGCGCCCACGGCCCAAGAAAGATCTTGCGGAACATTTCGTGAAGCGTTGCATCGCCTTCGTTGAGGTGCGGAAAGGGCTCGTCCGGCACCTCGTGCCCAAGAAACTCGCAGAGCGGCTCCCAACCGTCCTGCACCTGGAATACCAGCAGGCGATCCGCGGGTACGCGTTGCCGGACCGCCTCGATATGGGCGTTGAAAACCCGAATGCAATTTTCCTTACTGTCATCGCCCTTGAAAACATTCTCGAAGATCTTGTCGACAAAGCGAAAAAATTTGCGCAGCTTCGGGATTATAGGGGTGAGGGGGCGGAGTTTATTTTGAGCGCCGGCGAGGGTCATCAGGCTGGCGTGCCATTTTTCCGGGTCGCGCACATTCAGCAGAACCTTCGCGTCGGGGAACTCATTCATCAGCTCCTCGTAATAGGCGCAGCCCGGCATGTCGACGGTGGCCTGGTAATCCTCGAACAGCACTTGCCAATCCATGGCCACGCCGCGGTTCACGAATGCGTGCCAGCGGTCAAGATGCCCCTTTGCCATCGTCACTTCTTTCATGTGATAGCAGGGATAGCCAAGCCTTTGCAGCGCCGCCTGGGTGGACAGCGTGCCGGTGCGCATGAACCCGGCGCCAATAACTTTCATGAATAGGAACTCCCTTTGCTGCTTGTAAGAGCGCGATCGATTTCTTAAAGCGTTTCCAGAAGGCTGTGATGAAGCAATTCCACATCAGCCTTGGACGCCAACTCCTGAGCGCCTCGGGAAAAATCTGAGTTACTAACGACTGCGCATCTGTCAGCATCGTAAAATGCCTTGGCGGCGATGACTTCTTGCACGGCCTTTGTACCTATAGTCGATTTATACTTCTTGCACTGTATTGCAATCGTCTCGCCATCCCGCCGCGCAAGAACATCGCAACCTTGATCTCCCGACCCTTTTGTTACCTCCGCATTCCAACCTGCAAATTCCAACTCTAGTGCACAAAATACTTCGTACTGCTGGCCAGTCATATCCTCAGAATACTCATTTTCACTCTCGGACGAGTCCAAATACTTGGCGACCACGTCGTCGACAATCTGTGCCAATTTGACATAATTCTTTTGCCTAAACTCGGCGTTTAAATAGTGTCTATAATCATGCGGTATGGTGTCCTCGAAACTTGGCCAAATAACATTATCAGCAAAATACACAACCTCTTTATACCAAGCATCTAAATCCACATTTCCGTAGGCGTCAGTCTTCTTCTTCTTCTGAAACTCTCCCGCTAAAGCCAAGACATGCTCACTTGCCAACTTTTTCGCCAACTTGGCAAGCGTTTGGTTGAGAGTCCTTCTCCTGTTTTCGTTGGTTGTCTGGATCGCAATCCATATCCCAATTGCCAATAAGAGAAATAATATCGTTATCGCCAATTCCATCACACGAACCTCAACATGTTCTCAATTAGCTATTATTTTTTAGAAAACGCTTCGGCACAGGCAGCGGCAAGAATTCCGGCAGGCATGGCGATCAAACCGATGGTCGAAAAAGCCGTGATACCAGCGAGAATTTTGCCGGCCACAGTAATTGGATATACATCCCCATATCCGACAGTGGTTAGGGTTGCCATTCCCCACCATAGCGCCCTGGGGATACTTCCGAATGCATCTGGCTGAGCTTCGCCCTCGGCGATACATAAGGCCGTTGCGGCAATAACCATTACAATGAGGGCAACGAGTATGCTCACATATAATTCATAACGGCGCGTACTAATTGCCGAGATGAGCCTTCCGAATGCATCACTAAATCGGCCTAACTTAGCAAGCCGTGCAATTCGAAGTAACCTCAACAACCGTAATATATATAAGTCACTGGTGCCAAATGAGAGCCAAAACGGAAGAATTGCCACGAGATCAAACAACGCGTAGATCGAAATAGTATAGCGTAACCGACCCCTTATCCCTGAGAAATTGGGATCGACTCCCATGCACCATAAACGGGCGACGTATTCCACAGAAAACATGATGCCAAAAATCGTGTTAAGCAGAAAAAATAGTCGCCCCACGCTATCCACGACTACCTGCTCTGTTTCAAGAATTGCGCTTATCACCGAAACAATTA
>CAYOOG010000213.1:0-2668 GCA_964405515.1 uncultured Alphaproteobacteria bacterium
TCACCCGACAAGAGTACCGTCAGATTTGATGCTTCGTGCTTCAGTTGGCTGCGAACACTGGACGAATCGAAGCCGTCCATCTTTTTCCCGCTCAAGCGGTTGGTGGCGATACCATCGCGGTTTTTCACGCTGACCGACGTTTTGAAGAAAGTATTCTCGCTTAAGGGGTGATTAAAGACGCCCTTAGCTTCGAAAAAATCAAAATTGCCGATTCCCACTTGGGCCTTGGCATACGCCTCCGGACCGGGTTTCTTTGTAATCAGATTGACCACGCCACCGACGACATTCTTGCCGTAAAGTGTGCCCTGAGGACCTCGCAACACTTCGATACGCTCGAGATCAAAGAGATCGATACTGGAGCCTCCTGTACGGCCTACATAGACTTCGTCAATAAAAACAACCACGGAACGGTCACTGGCGGCTTCCCGATCCGTCGACCCAATTCCTCGTATAGTCAATTCCGGGGATTGAGGCCCCTGGCCGCCAATGGTGAAACCCGGTGTCCGTGTCGCCACATCGATCAGGCTATCGATACGGGCGTCTTCCAGGAATTCCTCGCCAAATGCGGTAATGGCGATTGGAATTTCCTGAAGATTTTGTGCCCGCCGTTGACTGGTGACGATGATCTCGTCTATCGCAATGTCACCTTCATCCTCCTGCGCCGCCAAGCCGGTAGGCGCGAGAAAGAAACTCGCTGCCAGTGTTGAAGAAATAAAAATTGCCCCTGCTTTATTTGATTTCACGATCTATCCCATCCCTGTTTTGAAGGCCCCAAGAAATACTCCGGCATACCCGGGCTGAAAAACTTTCTCCGGAACGTCGGGTAACAGCCGAAATCGCTCACCGCCAAACTAGGGGTTAAGAATCGGGCGCGAAAATACTAGCTGGTTATAGCGGAATACAGCGAATTGATGACTGGCGAATAGCCCAACCGGTGTTCGGCACAAGTCTCGGTTAGGACAACTTTTTCTGCGAATCCAACGCGTTACGGGATTCTTCCGCCCCAGACTCTAGGCCGTTTCAAGAGCCCTCATTTCCGCCCCGTACGCGCGAATTCCGAACAGGTATATAATCCCGCAAAGCGGCGCAAAGACCGCCCCAACGATGGCCATGGAGTATGGAAGCGCCGCATCGTAGCCAAAACCGTAATCCGTGATTAGGGCAACAACGGTCGGTCCGAGCCCCATCCCGATCAAATTCGTCAAGAACATGGAAAAAGCGATGATCTGGGCCCGCGATTGATTAGGAGTGACCAGTTGGAGTGCCACGGGACCCAGACAGCTGGCTACAAATAACAGAAGCGTAAGCGCCATCAAAAAGAGCAAGGCCAGATTTCCGTCCGGCATAAGAGGCATACATACTGAAACCGGCGCCATTAAGAAAGCTACGATTATTATGGCTCGCAAGGCAGAATCTCGAACGCCCTTCTGTCGAAAATGATCAGCAACCCATCCACCTCCGATGGCGCCAAGCGGGCCAAACAACAACAGGACCGCGCCATAGGCATAGCCAATGGAGCTCGCCTCCCAACCCCAGGTGCGAATAAACAGGGTAGGCGTCCAAAGCAGAATGGCGCTCTTGGTCAACCCCAGCATGGCGTGGCCAAAATAAATCGGTCCGTACATCCGCCAGCGCCCCCGTACATATTTCACGGCTGCGTTAAACTCAATTCGTTGCTGACCGTTATCGTCCCTTTTTACGCCACGCCTGAACGGTTCGCGCACGGTCAACATCAGTAGAGCGACTATAAAACCCGGCGCTGACACGCATATGAACACGAGTTGCCAGGGCTTCAGGACACCGTGAAAGGGTAGGGACAATTCGGGCATGTGGTCGGTCAGCGCCAGTACGCCACCACCGATCAGCAGGGCTAGACCGGCGCCAAGAGCGACTCCCGCCGAATATACACCCAGAGCGCGCCCCAGTTTGTGCGGTGGAAAGTAATCCGCGATCAAAGAGTACGCGGATGGGGTCAAGGTGGCCTCACCTACACCCACGCCCACCCTTGCCAGAAAGAGCTGCGCGAAGGACTTTGAAAGTCCGCAAATGGCCGTCATCAAACTCCAAACGGCGGCACCAATGGCGATAATGACCCGCCGGCTTTTCCGATCAGCCATCCAGGCGATGGGAATGCCCGCGGTCGTATAGAGAATAGCGAAGGCAAAACCACCCAACAGGCTGACCTGGGTGTCGCTTATTTGGAGATCCGCCCGTATCGGTTCGATCAGCAACGTAAAAATCTGGCGGTCGATGAAGGAAACAATATAAGCAAAGGTCAGGACGGCCAGCACGTACCAGGCATAGCCGCTTGAGGGCCATGGCGGTTCGGGTCGCCGGGCTTCCTTGCCAGGTTCTGATTCGTTTGTATCCAACACGCTTTTCCTTACCACCGCAATTCCACTGAATCTCTGATCTTCTTCTAATTAAATCAGATAGATAGTGTTTCGTCTGCGATTTCTTCCGATGGCTTGTCCAGACTAGGCACAGCGCATCCGGCGCGAAAATACTGGCTGGCTATTGCGGGATAGGGAGAACATATGACCCCCGACCGCCGGATTTTCCCTACAATCGGCCAAATTCGGGCAAAGGACGGAAAACATGGTGTGGTACTTATATCTAGGGTCCAGACTCATTAAATCCACCATATGACTGTGACAACGATGCACAG
>CAYOOG010000214.1:0-1205 GCA_964405515.1 uncultured Alphaproteobacteria bacterium
CCCCGGCTTCATGTCTCCAAAATACTAAACCACGTCGAGAGCGGCGTTACTGCCACTTATGACAGGCATTCATACGATCAAGAAAAGCGACAGGCGCTTGAGGCGTGGTCAATTCGGCTCGCCGAAATTGTCGAGGGCAGCAAACCCGACAGCAAGGTGGTGGCGCTCAAGGATCGGGCGGGCTGATTGTGAGTTTGGCGCGGCTAGGTTCGCAACCGAAAACCGGGTTTCCGCACCCGGCCGCCGCGCCATCCCTAATGCGGAGCACCAAGCGGAGGCGCACATGTCAACCGAAGATGGCGAAACTAATGCCCCAGGCCAAGGGCAGTTTATCGTTAAGCCACTGGAAGCCATCCTTAAGGAAGTACTAGACGTTCGCACATGGCGGAAGAATACTCCTTTGCGCCTTGAGACCGCTGTTTATTATTTGCTCGAAACGCACCCCACGCGCGTCCAATCCGATGGTAGAAAAAGAAGATACGGAGAATTGTACGACCAGATGATGGGATCGATAATTGCGAATTCCTTGTTGGCGAAAAGAGAGGGGAATTCATATTGGGTGATTCCCACCGACGTATTTTCTTGGGCAATAGCAAATGGAATTTACGTCCCAGAAAACTTGATTTTCTCCAGCGAGGAAATTAAGAGGCTACCCACACTCGGGGAGGGAGCGCCACTCGAAGTCCGTATTGAGGGGATCGCCGAAACGGGTGACAAAGCCGGATCGGAAACCGATGACCCGAAGAAACGAGGTCGCCCCTCAGACAAAGGGGCCTACGTTGAAGTGTTTCACCACCGCCTACGGCAGCACGAATGTCTGTCGACACTGAGGGAAGAGGCCACCAAAGTTAAGGAGCAAACTGTGGCAGATAACCCAGTCGCGTTGGCCACAGTCGAGGGCTATATCCGGGTTAAATATAAGGCGTGGAAAAAGGCCCGATCAAATCTCATTGGGAAAACCGATAAATTATAAATTCGCGGGCAATTTATAGGATTATTAATCGGTTTTTTAACGTGCAACAACTTCTTGAAGCGAACTGCACCACACTGGCGCTGCATATCAAGAGGTTCGAACATGAACGCACACGAACAACTGACCGATCGCTTCCTGCGCGAGCCTGAAGTTAAGGCGATAACCGGCCTTTCTCGGACAACTCGATGGCGGCTCGAGCGCGAAGGCAATTTTCCCAACCGAAAATCCCTAT
>CAYOOG010000214.1:1215-2409 GCA_964405515.1 uncultured Alphaproteobacteria bacterium
AAAGTGAAATAAGCACCTGGATCCGCGAGCGTTCGGAGGTTTCCGCCGTCGCTTAGACCCACACACAACGTAAAACCCCCACGGCAAATTCCGGACCAGGGACGCCGCGGGGGTTTTGAAAGGAAGTAGTGATGCGAAATATACACCCCTCCCTCGACAATTCAAGACCGCCCCAGCCTCGTTTCCGGCAGCGGCGGAAATGGTCGCCGCCCCGTTCCATCAAACTCAGGCACCTACCCAGAGAGCGTTACCCGTCACGCCGGGCATCGCAGGCTCTTCGATTCCAAAGGTTGAGGCGATGAGTAGGCGCGAAAAGGTCATTACTGTCGTCGGCCTCTCCTATGGTCAGGAGGTATCGGCATAGAGCATCAGCATGAAAAACGCACGACGCGGAGGGTTTCAATGCCCGTGGCGCGTCAGTGTGAAGTTGCACCACCACGGGGCGCGGCCATAAGTGTGAGGGTAGTCCGAAAGTCAGAAGCCCGGCCGCCAGAGAGAAGCCCCTCTCTGTAATAGTAGCTGATCATCGTGAAGCGGGGTAGATCGCAGTCACGGGCCCATTGCGACAGGCCGGCTCGGCGGAGCACCTGAATCGCTTAGGGCGTAGGGACCAACCCGATCAAAATGGTGGGGCTGGTCGACCTATGCCCTTTTGCTCAAGGCCTCTCAACGGAGCACGGACTCTCAGGAAGAAATACTGGAGAGTATCAGAAAACAAATTTGGCGATTTCGTGATTTCTGGAGGAAGCACGATTATGGAACAAGAGCCAACCCCCACCGCCATTCGGATGCGGCCGCTGCGCGAGCGGAATAAGAATTTCCGGTAAATTACCCGTTGCTTTAGACGACCAAACATTCGAATTCACGGTCGGCAAAAGTGAGCCGTAATCCAAGGCCACTGCGGATTTGCGCTAGGCGCAATTTTGTTTTCCGTGAGGTCTTTGTGAACTGTCACTGTAGAAGCGATGAAGTGCTCAGTTGAAGGGTTTGCCAGGTAGCCAACAAATGCCATTGCTAATTTGTGCCAGATTCAATGATTTCAAAGAGTTACGTATTGCTTAGCAGGGAAAATCGGGTTTCTCAGGCTTTGCCACGAAAACGAAAAAGGCAAAATCTCTGGAGTCTCAAGGTTTCTGCGGTTTTTCGGGATATTGGCGGGTTTATGTGGCACCCGCGGCTAGGGCCGGCATTTGA
>CAYOOG010000214.1:2419-2630 GCA_964405515.1 uncultured Alphaproteobacteria bacterium
TTCGCCGTTGTGCAGTGCAGTTGAGTTCTTTTCGTCTCGTTCATTTGACGCACAGTTTTATCACTCGAACATACCAAATCTTGTAATTGGTGCGCCGCGGCACGGCCCATAATCTTATTGCAAATCCATTCAATTGGGTTGCACCTCAACGTGGCCAAGGGATTGCTATTGAATTTTTGGGGCCTTCGATATTTTACATTTTGGACATTAT
>CAYOOG010000215.1:0-2577 GCA_964405515.1 uncultured Alphaproteobacteria bacterium
GAAGGAGTGATCGTGTCCCCTGTCGCCACAAAGAATAAGTCACCCGGCCCCACTGGCGCCAAGCCGGAGCCTACGCGAAAAGGCGACAAGACCCGATACGCTATTGTCGATTCAGCCTTCAAGGAATTTCACCGGACCGGGTTTAAAGCGGCCAGTTTGTCAAAAATTTTGGCCGGCGCCAATGTCAGCAAGGGCGCTCTCTACCACTACTTCACGAGCAAGACTGAATTGGGTTACGCGGTCGTCGACGAGCGCCTCGATGAAGAGTACCAAGATCGTTTCTTGCGACCTTTGGAAATAGCTGACGACCCCATCGACTGTCTCAAAAATTTGGTGATGGAGGAAGCAGACAGATTAATCGAGACGGGCATCTTATATGGCTGCCCCTTGGTCAGCCTGGGCCAGGAAATGTCGACCGACGAAGGATTTCGCTCGCGCGTCGACAGTTCTTTCAGCGAATTTCGTCGTTGCATCGAGAGTGCTATCAATCGTGGCAAGGACAAAGGATTCGTCCGACAAAGTGTGGACGCGAAAGCTGCCGCGCACAATTATCAGGCGCTCCGCCAAGGCCGCGTCGGAATCGCAAAGTCTTCCCAGAATCCCGATGTCCTGTTTAGTTTCAGTGCCGCTTGCCTGGAATATCTGGATAGCTTGCGCCCCCACGACTGGAACGAAAAGTAGACAGCGGAAATCTGTTCTTTTTTAGAGAAAGGCGCTGACATGGGTCGCGTGCAAGACAAAGTTGCGATTGTAACCGGCTCGGCGGAAGGTATCGGCGAAGCCACCGCTTACCTTCTTGCAAAGGAGGGCGCCAAGGTTATCGTTACCGACATCAACGACGAAGGCGGCCAAGAAACCGTTGAACAAATTACCAGCGCCGGCGGCGAGGCCGTTTTTCAGCACCAGGACGTGGCTCTGGAAGAAGGCTGGGCGAGTGTCCTCGAAATGGTTGAAAGCAATTTCGGTGCCCTGCACATACTCGTTAACAACGCCGGGTACGGTGATTTTCAGGATTTCGAGACCGAGGCCAACGTCGAGCAGTGGCGCCGTTTGATCGGCGTAAACCTTGAAAGCGTGATGTTTAGCACGCGTCTGGCCATTCCCTTGATGCGAAAGTCAGGTGGCGGGTCTATTGTCAATATTTGCTCGGGTGCCGGAATGGTCGGCATGCCGCGTCTTGCGACCTATAGCGCCGCCAAGGGCGGCATTCGGGCATTTTCAAAAACCATGGCCGTCGAATGCGGCGTCAAGGGCGACAATATTCGCGTGAACACCATCTATCCAGGCATGATACATACAACGGCAGTTGGTCGGGAAACCGCCAATATGCTACCAGGTATGTCGCCGTTGGAGGCGATGGAGCATATCACGCAAGGAATTCCGGCAAGGCGGATGGGTACGCCGGAAGAGATCGCACAGGGCGTACTCTTTTTAGCCTCCGACGAGGCAAGTTACGTCACCGGTGCCGAACTTGCGATTGATGGTGGTTACACCGCGCAATAGTGTCTTAGGAACGAAGCGAACCAAGACGGCTATAGGGGATTGGCATGAGCGAGAGGGATCCGGAAGTTCAGGTGCTGTTGGATAAGCAAGAAATTTATGAGGTCTTATGCACCTATACGAGAGGGCTGGACCGCCTGGACAGGGACCTGCTCGAGAGCGTCTATCACCCGGGCGCCATACACGAGCACGCTTCTGTTTTTAAGGGCTCGGCCACTGACTTTATCGAAACGGCTGTGAATACACTGAGTAAGATCGGCCCGACTAATCATTACATGCATAACCTATTGATCGACGTGGAAGGCGATGTCGCACACACGGAATTGTATGGCGTTGCCTTCCAGAGAATCGAAAAGGATGGCGAGCCGTATGATTGCCTGGTCGGTGCCCGGGCAATGGATCGCTTCGAGAGGCGTGACGGCACTTGGAAGATCGCGCACCGCCGGACGATTCTTGACTGGAACCACGACGCTCCCGCCTCTGAGACCTGGTCTTTGGGTGTTTTGGGACCGCCGCCGGGACCTGCCGATCTAGGCACCAAAACCAAGGACGATCCCAGTTACACAAAAGCCTGACGTCGAATTTTCTGCACTCAAGAAAGGGAGCGCTTTCATGAAACCCCTATTGCCCTTTGTGGCTCTGTTTTTTTCGACTTTCTGCTTGGCGGCTCAAGCCGAGGAACGAGCACCCATCATCGACATGCATTTGCACGCCATTGGTGACCCTGCACCGCTGATAAAGCTGTTGGACATGGGGGATTTTGACTTGAGCGTGCCCACCACGGGCAAGGCCCTTCTCGACGAAACCCTGGCGGAACTAAAGCGCTACAATATCGTCTATGCCGTCGCGAACGGCACGGCGGAAGATCTGGCAGTCTGGAACGCGGTGGACCCAAAGCGCTTTATTTCCGCCGTGCAACTTCACGCGATCGATGGTGATGAGGCGCACGCGGCAGCTCTCAAACCGCTTTTTGAATCGGGGGAGTTGGAAGCATTCGGTGAAATGGGTGGCCTGACCTGCCACCATTAAGTGGTCCAACTCCTATGAGAGAGTTTGGCGCAGGTTTATGCCCTGCTT
>CAYOOG010000216.1:0-1562 GCA_964405515.1 uncultured Alphaproteobacteria bacterium
CCAGCTGCATGGTGTCGTAAATCGCCAGGCCCGAAGTCACGTGCCCACCGGGTGAATTGATATAGAAACTGATGTCCTTTTTCGGGTTTTCCGATTCCAAGAACAGCAACTGAGCCGTAATCAGCGACGCCACCCCGTCGTCCACCGCTCCCGTCAGGAAAATAATGCGATCCTTCAAAAGGCGCGAATATATGTCGTAGGCCCGCTCGCCCCTGTTCGTTTGCTCGACGACCATGGGCACGAGAGTGTTCATATAGGTGTCATGCGGGTCGTTCATTTGATGTTCCTTCCGGAATTTCATATTGGGTGCGAAACTGGACTCCGCAAGCGGGCGGCACCCTCAACTGTCCTTTTTCTTTTTCGCCACCGGCTTTTTCTTTGCGGCCGGTTTGTTGTCGGCCTTTTCAGCTTTGGGCTTGGCGGACGCCTTTTTCTTTTTCCCGGCGGCCGGTTTTGCCGTTGCCGTCTTGGTCTTCTTCTTTGCCGCCGGCGCTTCATCGTCCTCCGGGTCGCGCATGAGTTCTTCCTGGCTTACCTTGCGCTCGTTGACCTGTGCCAGTTCGAGCACGAAGTCCACAACCTTGTCCTCGAAAATTGGGGCCTGCAACTGGGCCATGGCTTCGGGGTTTTGCTGGTAATGTTCGAATACTTTTTGCTCTTGCCCGGGGTAGCGCCGCGCTTCCGCGGCCAGCCGTTGGTTGACCTCTTCCTGAGTCACCTGGACGTTATTGACGCGCCCAACCTCCGACAAGACCAACCCCAGCCTTACGCGGCGTTCCGATATGGAACGATATTCAGCCCGAAGATCGTCCTCGCTTTGTTCGGCATCATCAAACGTTGCGCCGTCCGCCTCCATTTCTGCTTCCAACTGCTTCCATATCTGCTCGAACTCCTCCTCCAGCATGGGCACCGGTACGGAGAATTCGTACATGTCGGCGAGGGCGTCCAGAAGCGACCGCTTCAGCCGCAAACGGGTCGCCATGTTCAACTCTTCCTCTGCCTGGCCGCGCACAACTTTTCGCAGGTCGTCGATTGATTCCATTCCAAGACGCGCCGCCATGCCGTCGTCAACAGCCGTGGGCAATGCTGTCTTGATCTCTTTCACCGTGACCGAAAATTCGGCCTCTTTGCCGGCAAGTTCTTCAGCCGGGTACTCGGCCGGAAAACTCACCTTAATTGTCGGCGTATCGCCAGCAACAGCACCGACAAGCTGCTCCTCAAAGCCGGGAATAAAACTCCCACTTCCCAATTCCAATTGATGGTCCTGCGCCGTGCCGCCGTCAAACGGTTCACCATCTATGCGGCCTTCAAAATCAACAAGCGCCGCATCCCCAAGGGCGGCCTTCGTGCCCTCTTCCGCCGTCGCGAATGATTTCTGTTGGTTCGCAAGGTTCTGAATTGTTTCTTCAACGGTCTCGTCGGCGACCTCCGAGACCAGTTTCTCCAGCTTGATGGATGTAAAGTCGACCTCTGGAATATCGGGCATGACCTCCACGGTCACGGCAAACTCCAAATCGCCGCCGTCCTCGAACTTTGTGAGTTCGATTTGCGGCTGCAAGGCC
>CAYOOG010000216.1:1572-2571 GCA_964405515.1 uncultured Alphaproteobacteria bacterium
ATCAATTGCTGCGACGTAGCATTGACCGTTTCCTCCAGCACCTCGCCCATGACGTTCTTGCCGTGAATCTTCTTCAGCAACGACACCGGGACCTTGCCTGGGCGGAACCCGGGCATCTTCACCTGATGGCTAAGGGCGTGCAGCTTGCCGTTTAGGCGCTGTTCAATGTCAGCTGCCGCCACAACGACGCTGTATTCGCGTTTCAGTCCGTCCACGTTTGTTTCTGTTGCCTGCATTGTCACTATTTTCTGAGGACCGGGCGGGTCCGTTCATAGCCCGGTCGGAGGGTTAAATTTGGTGCGGACGGAGGGACTCGAACCCACACACCTTTCGGCACAAGTACCTAAAACTTGCGTGTCTACCAATTCCACCACGTCCGCGTGAATACGACGTCCGTTTCGCTGACCGCAGCGTCATGGCGGACAGCTATAACACGTTGAAATCCATTATTTCCAGCGGCCCAGAGCGCCTCTTTCAAAAGCGGCCCGGGACAGCCACGGTAATTGGCGTCTGTTTAAGAGATTTTGCCTCCGGCGACAATGGTAGAAAGCACATTGCCGGCTGCCGGACTCTAGTTCAGGCTTGCTGCTTGGCCTAATTCCGGTTGGTAGCGGTCCGTAAAACTGGCCAGGGCGAGGGTGCGAACCTCGCGATTACGAAACTGGTATTTGTGGCCATAGCTGACGCGGAAGTGAACGTGCGGTATTCCGGCCCGGTCATCGGAAACACGCATGACCTCGGCAACTTCAACAATGTTATGCGGCCGGTTCCTGCGATAAACCGCCCCCGGCGTAATGTCGGCAACAGGTTTTGGTTGGCGAAAAAACATATCGATCTGTAGCCCCCGGATATCTCCCCCAACTCATCTCTTCAATATCGAGCCGAAGCATTGAATTTAAACAAAAGACTGAACGATTTGTAGTAAAAAATCGCCATAGAGCCCCGAAACTAGGGTCCGGACCCATTAACGGGATTCCCAAAACGATTTGATCATGATTC
>CAYOOG010000217.1:0-2555 GCA_964405515.1 uncultured Alphaproteobacteria bacterium
AACGACCGCCGGGCGTAACCTTCCGCCGATTAGGCGGCGTTGACGTTCTTGAGGAAGGTCTCGACATCTTTCTTCAAGGAATTTGATTGATCGGCAAGGACGCCAGCGGCTTCCAGCACCTGGTTGGCCGCCTGGCCGGTCTCGTCGGCGGCCTGATTAACGCCGACGATGTTGGTGGTGATGTCCTTGTTGCCGGTCGACGCCTGCTCGACGTTGCGGGCAATCTCCTGGGTTGCCGCGCCTTGCTCTTCGACGGCGGCGGCGATGGTTGAGGCAATTTCGTTGATCTCGTCGACGATCTTGCCAATACCCTTGATGGCGCCGACCGCGTCATTGGTCGCGCCCTGGATGCCGCCGATCTGTGCGCCTATTTCCTCGGTCGCCTTGGCCGTCTGATTAGCCAGGTTCTTGACCTCGGAAGCCACGACGGCAAAGCCCTTGCCGGCGTCACCGGCGCGGGCCGCTTCAATGGTCGCGTTCAAGGCGAGCAGGTTGGTCTGATCAGCAATATCGGTGATCAGTTCCACGACTTCGCCGATCTTGCCCGCGGCCTCGGCCAGACCCTGGATCATATTGTCGGCGCGCTCGGCTTCCTTGACAGCGTTGCCGGCGATATCGGTCGATTGCTGCACTTGCCGGCTGATCTCGCCGATCGATCCCGAAAGCTCCTCCGCCGCAGAGGCCACGGTCTCGACGTTTGCGCTGGCCTGTTCGGCGGCCGCCGAAACAGCGCTTGTCTGACGGCTGGCTTCTTCGGCCGTCGATGCCATGCCCTCGGCCGTTGAGCGCATTGAATCGGAAGCCGTGGTTACTTCGCCGACGGCGCTGCCGACGGTGGTCTCGAACTCACTGGTGAGTGTTTCCAAGGCTGCGGCGCGCTTCTGCTTAATTTCGTCTTCCTTGCGCTGGGCCTCGGCCAGTTCATCGGCCTTGATCATGTTCTCCTTGAAAACCTGCACGGCGTTGGCCATGGAACCGATTTCGTCGCCGCGTTCCGTACCCAAAATCTCGCTGGTCTTGTCGCCGTCGGCCAATTTGGTCATGGCCTCGGTCATGCCGCCGATGGGCTGCGTGATGCCTCGTACGATGGTCACTACCAGCGCGGTGGTGAGCGCCAAGAGGATGAGCGTTGCGACACCAAAGACGATGAAAGTCGTATTGGCACTGGACTTGGTCGCCCCGGTGAGCGCCACGAGGTCGCTGGCGACGCGGTCCTCGACCTTCTTCATGAGATTGATCTTATTTGTAATGGTGGCGAACCAGTAGGGGCCTTCGATACCGCCGGTGTGACCTGTCTGCACGCTGTCAAAAGCGATCTGGCGCATGCGATCAACTTCTTGCACGTCCGGTCCTGAAACGGTTGAACTCAAATAGGATCTCTGTCCCGGTGTGCCGTAGAGGCCGAACTGGCTGAAGAAGGTCTCCTGCATCGCGATCAGTTCAACGAACTTCTTATAAATACCGGGGGCGAACTTGCCGGCGCCGAAGCCGATGCCGCCCATGGCGCGTGCAATTCCCTCGCGCTCCTTGCCTTGCAGGAAACTGGTATAGGCGGTGATGGCTTTCGTCGCCTCGGCGTCCGTGCTGAGCACCGCCATTTCCTCGACAATGGCCAGAAGTTTCGCGATGGTCGGCGTGTAATAGCCGGCCATTTGGGCCGACGTCCACTCAAGGGAACTTATTTTCTGGCGATTGCTGTCCAGGGAACTCAGGGCCTGCTGGGCCGTGCCGATCTTGGCGGCGACGTTTCCACCGAAGGATGCGGCATCGAAGTTGGCGAGCCCGCTTTCCAGGTTTGAACGTCTTTGGTCGGTCTGCGGGCGCTGCTGCGATAATTCGCTGGCCATCTTGGCGCCCTTGGAGCCGATAAAGACGGCGGAAGCACCGCGCTCCTTTTGCAGTTCGTGGACAACGGCGCTGATCACCGGACCGAGTTCGGCGAGTTCCTGCAGCTCAGCCATCTCGGAGGCGATCTGGTTTTTTTCCAGGACCACAAATCCGGAAAAGAAAAGCAGGCCTAAGATTGGCAGCACAAGCGCCATGGAAATGCGAACGCCGATTTTTGTATTTTTGAGGAAGTCAAACATGTCATGTGCCCTTCGAGTAATTCGATTTCACGCGAGCGCGCACGATGGAAGACGTAGTAGTGCGCTCACGGTTCTGGACGAACCGTTTCATGATCGGAACAGCTCATGCTCCGATAGCCCTAGTTATTAGATCTGAGGAACGCACCCTGCGCTCCGCGGGGAATACACTGAGTTCGGTCTCTTAAACTTTGGTTAAGAGGGGGGACGGCTCTGTTAACCCGTTTTTTCTTGCTGGTTTTTCAGTGGATTAGCAAAGATCGTCCGTGCGGCGCGGAAACGCGAATGCGACGAAGTCGCATGACAAGTTACATTTTCACGCCGAATCGCGGACCGCCAGATGCAACTCTGGACAGCCGCGTGGGCAATGAATCGGCCACAGATCTTGATCGTTTGGCCCGGCGATCGTCGTGGCAAACGACCGCCGGGCGTAACCTTCCGCCGATTAGGCGGCGTTGACGTTCTTGAGGA
>CAYOOG010000218.1:0-1854 GCA_964405515.1 uncultured Alphaproteobacteria bacterium
CGCCCGACGCGCCCCAACCGCTCGGCCAGATGACCTTCACTTTGATCGGGTTGAGGCCCCACGCCGACATACGCTCATGAACGCGATGCAGGCCGTAGAACATCTGCGCTGCACGGGTGAAGTTGTGATAGGCGCCCGGTGTACCAGGACCGAAGTTGAGGGTGTACGAGGCGTCCGCGATGTCATTGAAGTACTTGGTGCTCAGATTGACGGTACGTCGGCCGCCACTGATCCGCGGTCGATACCACCTTGTCGGTTGCGATACGGGCCACGTCCACGCAGGGAACGCGGGCAGCAACTCGGGCGCGATCTTGACCTTGTGATCTTCGAGTCGGAGCGTCGCGCGAAACTGCCGCGCCGAGCTGCAAGCCGCAGGTGCGTTCACCTGACGCTCGTAACGTCCATCCGAATTTACGGTCGCGGTTCCGAAGGGAACGAACCAACCGGGTGCGACGGCGACTTCGATGACAACTTTGGCGCCCTTGAGGCCGCGATAGGCCCAGCTGTTGTCGTTGCCTTGTTTGAGCCAGAGGTTGTCTTTGACGAGGACGCGCCCTTTGACCTTCCAGCGACACGACGCCGTAGCTGCAGCTTCGGTGTCCGCGAGTTCAGGCTCTACGCCGCCGCAAGCTGTGACAAAAAAAAGTGTTGTAAGACCGATATAGGGAGCAAATCGCATTGGCATCTGCATGTTCACGTGGCGTGCCAGTTCCGGTCGCTTGCAAGTGCCCAGGGGATGACGACTTCGGTCGTCGCGGCCTATCGCCAGACGTGGCCGTGACGAATTTCACCTCAAGGTGACCGTCCCGTAGCCGCTTTGGAGTTCGCGGCCCTGGCCAATCCGGATACGGCGAAGGCCAGGGCTGCGACGGCAAAACTCCATTGCCCGGGACCCTGAAAGAGCGGAACGCCGATCATCTTGAGGCCATGGGGAGGAGGGGCGAGACGGTGTGTCCCTTCACCGGCGCGGGCCATCGCCGTTTGATCGCATCGAGCTCGTGCGACGCCAGGCTCATCGTCGACGCGCCGGCCGCCGCGATGTTGATGAACTCGCACGACGCCTCATAAACGTGGCACGTGCTGCACTCAACTCGAAGTGTCTGCGCTCGGCCCCGGAAACCCGCCACGAACGCGCGCGGTTCTGCGCGAGTCGGGATAGACTCGGTTTGTGATCGACGCCTGGATTCAACATCCAACACCAAGGTTTGTGAGCCATCCCATGTTCGCGTCACTGCGCCGGTGGATGGGCATGACCGAAGTGCCGGACTCGATCCCGATCGAGTTCACGATCGCCGCGCTCGACGCAGCCAAGATCGACCGGGCATGCTCAGCGCCTGCCACGGACCGGCGGGGCCCCTGATCGGCAACGACGAAGTAGCGGGTTGGGTACGCGCCCATCCAGATCGGTTCGCCGGTGTTGGGAGCGTGGGGATCGACCGGCCGATGGATGCAGTGCGCGAGGTGCGCCGATGTGTCGAGGAACTCGGGTTTGTGGGGATTCGATTGTTGCCGTGGCTGTGGCAGCTTCCTCCAGACGACCGGCGCTATTACTCGGTCTCCCGATGATCAACCCCGCCGATTGCGCGGTGCAGCTCGACGAGCTCGAACTCTCGCAAGCTGGGTTGCGCAACTTCACTTGCGACAACGCCAAACGCGTTTTTCGTCTCACCGGGTAAGGTACGTTCGGGTCGTGTGCGCAAGGCCTTGCGGTGGTAGCATCACGCCTGCGATGTGCCTGGCAGCATTCGGTATCGCAGTGGTCGCTATTGTTGCGCTCGCAGTCCCCTCCTCGGCTGTTGCCGGCAACGGTATTATCCAGGTGCGGGAGACACTGCCGTTGTCGCTGATCGTGGT
>CAYOOG010000218.1:1864-2525 GCA_964405515.1 uncultured Alphaproteobacteria bacterium
TTCGGAGGCAGCGGGGCGCGTGAGCACGTCCGAACTGATCGCTCAGGTGGATGAGCGGCTGCGTATGTTCACAAACCTCGACCAGCGAATCCACGATCAAAGCGTTGTGCTCGAATGCAGCGGTCGGACCGCGTGCATCGCCCGCCGCCTGCTCGCAGACGGTTCGACAGCGCGCTACGCATTGGTGATTACATACCTCGCGCGAAGCGACGCATCCGATCGGATCTCCGCCCTGCTGATCGACACTTCGATCGCGTTGCAGGCCGGTGACGACGAGGCCCGCGCCGCCGAAGCCGTCGTTGTGCGGGTGCGGCCGGCCAGCATCGAGTCCGTGCAAGACGCCGCAACTCGAGTTGACGCGCTGTTTGGGTCTTCGTTGCGCTCGGAGTTCGAGCGCGCCGGGCATTGGCGTGCCCATGGCGCGTTGGAGGTCGCCACGACTGCAGCCGGACTCGCGATTCAGATCGACGGAACCACGGTTGGGACGACAAACGCCGGCATCACGCGCATCGAAGGGCTCAATCCCGGCGAGCGCACCCTCGGCCTGCGGCACCCTGGCTACGATCCAGCGGAAGTCGCGATCTATATCGAGTCCGGACAGACCACCAGCACAGCGATTGACGTTCACCCTGTGTCCTCCGGCGTTGCACGGACAGCGCTG
>CAYOOG010000219.1:0-2520 GCA_964405515.1 uncultured Alphaproteobacteria bacterium
GTGAATCATGATCAAATCGTTTTGGGAATCCCGTTAATGGGTCCGGACCCTAGGCTCAGGGCTCCATTTTTAGGCCACGGGTAGGGTGCCCCACCGATGTTGAATTGCCCCTACGTAATTCATATAGTGCGGCCAAGGCGATACGGTCGCCGGTCGTGGTGAATGGGGCGTGGCCAAGTGGTAAGGCACCGGTTTTTGGTATCGGCATTCGCAGGTTCGATCCCTGCCGCCCCAGCCATCTCGCATTTTTCGGGGTCATCATGGAATATTGCCGCGAAATAGATTAAGTATCGTTTGCACACGGGGGAAGATCGACCATGCAACCTGATATTCTGGAGCGGATCGTCGCGGATCCGATTTTTCATGAGCTTGTCAAGAGCCGTAAGCGGGTCAGCTATGTTCTGTCTGTGGCCGTGATCGCAATTTATTTCGGCTTCGTCACGGTCGTAGCTTTTTGGCCGGAAGTATTGACGACGCTGCTGGAGCCGGGCGTGGCAACGACCATTGGAATGCCGGTAGCGCTCGTGACCTTAATAATCATGGTCATGTGCACCGGATACTACGTGCGCGTCGCGAACATGCGGTTTGACCAGCTCACGGTCCGGATTCTGCGAAACCTGGATCAATGACAAGGCAGTTCAGAGTTTTGTTGAGTGCCGTCACAGTTGCGGCGCTCCACGGTCCGGGCGCGGCCTGGGCCAGCACCTCGGACGCTGGCGCCGGCGATGTTCACCCAATCGCCATTGTCATGTTCCTTAGTGTCATCGCGGTTACCTTGGGCATCACTTACTGGGCGGCCAAGCGAACGCGGACGGCAAAGGACTTCTACGCCGCCGGTAACCGGATCACCGGTTTTCAGAACGGCCTCGCCATATCCGGGGACTTTCTCTCGGCCGCCGCCTTGTTGGGCATCACCGGGCTGACCTTCGGCACCGGTTACGATGCGGTTCTCTATGCCCTCAGTCCGCTGGCCGGCCTTGCCATTATTATGTTCTTGATGGCGGAGCGCCTTCGTAACCTGGGCAAGTTCACCTTCGCCGATGTCGCTTCGTTTCGGCTCGACCAAGGGCCTGTGCGAACGTTCGCGGCCTGCGGCACGTTAACTGTCGTCACAATCTATTTGATCGCGCAAGTCGTCGGCGCGGGTTCGTTGATTCATTTGTTGTTTGGGCTGCCTTATGTCTACGCCGTTGTCTTGGTAGGCATTCTCATGGTTCTTTACGTAAGCCTGGGCGGCATGCTGGCGACGACCTGGGTACAGATCGTCAAGGCGGTCTTGCTGATTTTCGGTATTACAGTTTTGTCGATCGCCGCGTTGGCGCAAGTGGGGTTTGATCTGGGTGAGCTATACAGCCGGGCGGCGGAAAGCCATGTCCGTGGTCAGGCGATCTTCAACCCCGGGGGCCTGGTCTCCGACCCGATATCCGTTATTTCCGTCAGCCTGGCACTGGTGTTCGGCATGGCCGGGCTGCCCCACATATTGATGCGGTTTTTCACAGTGCCCAACGCGGCCGAGGCCCGGCGTTCGGTTTTCATTGCTTCCGGTATTATTGCCTATTCCTTGGGCCTGATCTTCTTCGTCGTCGGCTTCGGCGCCATTATCATGCTCTCCGGCAATGCCCAGTTCGCCGATGCCTCCGGGCGCTTAATCGGCGGCAACAATATGGCGGCCATGCATCTCGCCCGGGCCTTGGGCGGTGAAGCCTTCCTGGGATTTATGTCGGGGATTGCCTTTGCCACCATCTTGGCCGTTGTCGCGGGGTTGACCTTGGCTGGTGCCAGCGCGGTATCCCATGATCTTTACGCCAACGTCTGGCGACGGGGGAAAGTCAGCGAGGGCAATGAAGTGAAGATCTCCCGCCTGGCTACGGTTTGCATCGGGGCTGTCGCCATCCTGCTCGGCATAGTTTTTGAGAAGCAGAACATTGCCTACATGGCTGCCTTGGCGTTTGCCGTGGCGGCGAGTGCTAATTTTCCGGTCCTGATTTTGTCCATGTATTGGCGCGACCTGACCACAAGAGGTGCCGTTTGGGGCGGCTATGTGGGACTTATTATCGCTGTAGTCCTTGTTATCTTCAGCCCAACGGTTTGGGTCGATGCCCTGGGCAACGCCGCGCCTATTTTCCCGTACAAGTATCCGACAGTTTTCTCGATGCCGGCGGCCTTCGTGGTGATCTGGTTGGTTTCCCTGACCGACAAGAGCGCCCGCGCGGCACGGGAACGGGCCGCTTTTCCTGCGCAATACGTGCGCTCGGAGACCGGTGTCGGTGCCGAAAAGGCCGCCGCGGAGTAACTCGTTGGCCGGAAAGGCTAAAGCCGCGTGTCAGGCCGATTCGGCCATTCTCGTCACCTTCTGCTTGGCCGGGCGCTCGCAACAAATCTTGAGCCATGCGTCAATCGCCGGGGAGTCCTTGATCTCGTAGGACATGACTTTGGCCAGCGATAACACGTTGGCAGCGTTAAGGTCGGCAAGCGTAAAGCGGTCGCCGAGCAGGTAGGTCCGGTCCTGCAGATGGTCAT